>CAJXRM010000028.1 GCA_913059205.1 uncultured Flavobacteriales bacterium | reverse complement strand
CGAGATTTCTGCCTGTCTCGTGGGCTCGGAGATGTGTATAAGAGACAGACTAAATATAATTCAATATTATTTAAAATCAAAAAAGCCATCTCGTTTAAGGAGATGGCTTTTAAATATTAAATTGAACTTGAAGCGTTCGTTTTATTTATTTTTTCTTGCAACATGCTTTTTCTTCTGATCTACATGCTTTGCCAATAAACTTTCCGCTTTCATCGTAGTTTGCAAGGCAAGCAGCTTTTTCTTCAGGTGAACAACCTTTATCGTCGCACATTTTAGCACATTCTTCTTTTGTCATTTCTGCGCATTTTGACATGTCGCATTTCGAATCACTTTTACAAGTTGATTTGTCTCCTGTACAAGCTTTTTTAGAAGAGCAAGAAGTTGCATCTTTTTTACAAGAAGCTTTATCTGCACCGCATGCTTTCTTTGAAGAGCACTCAGTTTGAACTCCACATGCCTTTGCTTCAGAACCATGGTGTCCATTTCCTAAAATTGGAGCAATTACCAATCCAACTAAACATGTTAATTTAATCAAGATGTTCATTGAAGGACCAGATGTATCTTTAAATGGATCTCCAACTGTATCTCCAGTTACTGCCGCTTTGTGAGCATCAGAACCTTTGTAAGTCATTTCACCATCAATCATAACTCCTGCTTCAAAAGACTTCTTAGCGTTATCCCAAGCTCCACCTGCATTGTTTTGGAAAATAGCCCAAAGAACACCGGAAACAGTTACACCAGCCATATACGCACCTAATGCTTCAGCACCCATTGTAAATCCAATAATAATTGGAGAAACAATAGTGATAATTCCTGGTAGCATCATTTCTTTCAATGCAGCTTTTGTAGAAATGTCAACACATTTTTCGTATTCTGGTTCAGCTTCACCTTCCATAATTCCTGGAATTTCTTTGAATTGACGTCGAACCTCTTTAACCATCGCCATAGCAGCTTTACCAACAGAACTCATTGCCATTGCAGAGAATACAACTGGAATCATACCTCCAACAAATAATGCAGCTAATACTTTCGCTTTGTAAATGTTAATTCCATCAATTCTAGTAAACGTTACATATGCAGCAAATAATGCCAATGCAGTTAATGCAGCAGATGCAATCGCGAATCCTTTACCAACGGCAGCAGTCGTATTACCAACGGCATCTAAGATATCTGTACGCTCACGTACTTCTGGATCCAATTCTGACATTTCAGCAATTCCACCTGCGTTATCAGCGATTGGTCCAAATGCGTCGATTGCCAATTGCAATGCTGTAGTTGCCATCATAGCAGACGCTGCAATAGAAACACCGTAAAAACCTGCACACTCATAAGCACCCCAAATCGCAGAAGCGAAAAGAATGATTGGAGCGAATGTAGACATCATACCTAATGATAATCCAGAAATAATGTTTGTTGCTGCTCCAGTAGATGAATTTTTAATAATCCCCATAACTGGACGTTTCCCCATTGCTGTATAGTATTCAGTCAACATAGAAATTAGTCCACCAACGGCTAAACCAATTAAAACTGCATAGAAAACTCTGTCAGCACCAATTGTTTTAACTCCTTCTCCAAAGAAATCCATATTCATAGTCGCTGGAAGCATCCATTGGATAATAAAATATGAAGCTACAGCTGTCAACACTAAAGATCCCCAGTTACCAAGGTTAAATGCTCCTTGAACTTGTTTTTCTTTTGCTTCGTTATTTTTGATTTTAATAACCCATGTTCCTAAGATTGAGAATAAGATTCCAACTCCCGCAATTAATACAGGCATTAAAATCGGTCCCATTCCATTGAAACGAGAATAAGCTTCAGGGTCTTGTATAATTAAATAATTACCTAATACCATGGCAGCTAACATTGTTGCTACATAAGAACCAAATAAATCGGCACCCATTCCAGCTACATCACCTACATTGTCACCTACGTTATCTGCAATTGTAGCAGGATTACGAGGATCATCTTCAGGAATTCCAGCTTCAACTTTACCTACAAGGTCAGCTCCAACGTCAGCAGCTTTTGTGTAAATACCTCCACCAACACGTGCAAATAATGCAATACACTCAGCACCTAATGAGAAACCAGCTAAAGTTTCTAAAATAACTGACATATCTCCATTTTCACCACCGTTCCAAATCAAGAAGATAAAAATTGATGAAAGACCAAATACAGCTAAACCAGCTACACCTAATCCCATAACCGTTCCTCCTCTAAATGCAACTTTCATTGCTTGAGGTAGACTTGTTTTTGCTGCTTCAGCAGTTCTAACGTTTGCTTTTGTAGCAATGCGCATTCCAATGTTTCCTGCAACAGCTGAAAAAACAGCTCCAATAACAAAAGAAACAACAATGAACATTCCTGCTGGAATTAATTCCATTGCTGAAATCACACCTAGTGCTGTACCCGCTATTAAAACAAATACTGCTAGCATTCTGTATTCTGCTTTCAAGAAAGCCATTGCTCCATTTGCAATGTACCCAGAAAGCTTTTTCATTTTGTCACTTCCTACAGGTTGTTTTTTTACCCATGAAGAAAGGAATAGCATGTAGATCAATCCAACAAGTCCAAAGACTGGTAAAATATAAATTAGGTTTTGTTCCATAATTAAT
This sequence comes from uncultured Flavobacteriales bacterium, assembly GCA_913059205.1. Classification (GTDB taxonomy): domain Bacteria; phylum Bacteroidota; class Bacteroidia; order Flavobacteriales_D; family Crocinitomicaceae; genus UBA4466. Next base: position 31,357 of record CAJXRM010000028.1, on the reverse strand, counting down.
AGTTAAGTAATTTAAAGGGTGCAAAAGTAGATTTTTATAGGATAAGGTGCAAATTTGAGTCGATAATAATATTGACACTAAAAAAAATGGCGCGAATTGTTGACTACAAATCGAACTAAAAACGTGGAACTAAACCGATAATGCTTCTATTAATCAATACTTGCTTTAATTTTGGAAATTAGGTTGGATAAGGAAATCCCTCCACTTTGTTTCCAAATAATTTGTCCTGATTTATACAAAACAAATGTAGGAACTCCTCGAACATTGAGTTGATTTGCCAATGCTTGGTTTTTATCTACGTCGATTTTAAGGATACGAATTGATTCACCTAATTCGGATTTTAACTGATCTAAAATAGGCGCCATTGCTTTACAAGGTCCACACCATGTGGCATGAAAATCAACTAATGTTGGTCGATTCGAATTTATTATGTCTTGAAATGAACTCATATATGGAACAAAAATAATCAGAAAGTGTTTTTTAAACAGTAACAAAAGTTACATTTAAATTATGCATTGCTAGAAATCAAATGCGCGGTTTTTTCTTTTTTGGCTGTGCTAATAAAAAATTAACTTTGTTTTATGAACGCATTTAAAAGTCTATTTATTCAACTCCTTAAGCTTCTAGCTTTTTGGATCTTGTTATTTGATTTTCAGCGAATCATGTTTTCAATTCATAATTGGGATAAATTCGGTGATGTTTCTTTTTGGGAATGGATGCTTACATTCTTCTATTCCATGCGATTGGATTTGGCAACTGCAGGATTTTTATCAATACTTCCTTTGTTGTTTCTTATGTTGTATTTCGCACATCCAACTAAATGGTTTAAACGCTTTTTCATTGGAATTCTATTATTTGAAGCTTTAATTACGATACTTATTCATGCAGGAGAGATAAACGCATACCCTGAGTGGAATCACAAATTGACTTCACGTGTTTTTACCCACCTTTCTAATCCAGATGAAGTTTTTAGAACAGCCGATTATGGAATGACCATTGGATTTATCATCTTTTCAATTCTAGAAATCGTTTTTGCCTGGAAAATTAGTCGTTGGCTTTTTAAGAAAATGGAAATCAAACAAACCAGTAAAATGGCAATTCGAATTCCTTTTTCAATTTTACTTTTTGGTGTTTTTTCATTTTTGTTTTTACTGTTAGCAAGAGGAGGGTGGCAGCAAATTCCGATTAATATTAATTCGGCGTTCTTTTCTAACAATCCTGTAACAAATGATTTAGCTACAAATTCAACTTATTATTTCAGTAAAAGCTATTTACTATATAATAGAAGCGAGATTGATGACTTAATGCCTGACAATAAACCAAAGGAAGCAGAGCGAATTGTAAATGAACTATACAACTATCAAAAAAATCACGATGTAGAAGTGTTACAAAATAATCGACCGAACGTCGTTTTTGTGATAATGGAAAGTTGGGCATCTGAAGCAATTGGATGTTTGAGCGAAACTAAGGGAGCAACTCCAAATTTTGATGCGTTAGCAAAAGAAGGATTGTTATTTACGAATATTTATGCAACAGGAGGGACTTCAGAAATAGGAAATTCAAGTATTTTTAGTGGAAATCCAGCTATTCCTGAAATTTCAATATCGCTTCAACCTGAAAAATCCAGAAAATTGAATTCCATTAATCAAGATATGAAGGAATGGGGATATTCGTCTAATTATATTTTCAGTGGCGATCTTAAGTATGGAAATATAGGTGGTTATTTTTTAGATCATGGTTTTGATGACGTAGAAGACGAAGCAGATTTTCCGAGTGGATTGAAAAGAGGTAAATTGAATTATTTCGATGAGGATTTATACAATTATTTCATCGAGCGAATGAATAAAACGAAGGAGCCATTTATGCATTGCGCATTTACAGGCAGTACACATTCACCTTACGATTATCCTAAAAAAGGGAAACAAAAATTTACAGGTACAGAAGCTGATTTCATGAATTCAGTTGTATATGCCGATGGGGCTTTGAAATCGTTTATAGAAAAATGTAAAAAACAAAAATGGTACAAAAACACTTTGTTCATATTTGTAGCAGATCATGGGCATGCTACTCCTTCATCTGAAAGTCCTTCGTTTAATAAGTACAATAGAATACCGCTATTGTTTTACGGTGAACCGTTGAAAGATGAATACCGAGGGGCAAGAATTGAAAAATTGGGGTCGCAGTCTGATATCGCAGCAACGTTGATTTATCAAATGAAAGGAGATATTTCTCGTTATCCATGGAGTAAAGATTTATTGAATCCAAATTCACCTGAATTTGCTTGTCACACAATTACGCGTGGTTTTGGTTGGGTAACTCCATTAGGCGGAATGACGTATCAAATGGAAATGAAGGCCTTTCTTGAAAATACATTTCCTAAAAACGTAGAAAACGTAGAAGTGAAAAAAGGACAAGCCTTTTTAACGCAAATTTACGCCGACTATAAAACGCTTTAAACTAATTTGAGAAAGTGAAGATACTTGTTGTACGATTTAGTTCCATTGGTGATATAGTTCTTACATCTTCTGTTGTGAGAGCGATTAAGCAACAGTGCCCGAATACCGAATTGCACTTTCTTACCAAAGAACAGTTTTCTGGAATTGTTTCTGATAACCCGCATGTGGATCGCGTTTTTACAATGAAAAAATCCATTGATGAGGTCGTAAACGATCTTAAAAAGGAAAGTTACGATTGGGTAGTTGACTTGCACAACAACATTCGCACAACTTCTTTGAAGAGAAAGCTTGGAGTGAAATCGACCACATTCAACAAACTGAACATTCGTAAATTTTTCTTGGTGAAGTTCAAATTGAATCGAATGCCTAAAGTGCATGTGGTTCAAAGATATTTTGATGCAGTAAAACCGCTTGGCGTAAAAAACGATGAACTTCCTGGAGATTACTTCATACCAGAAAAAGACAATGTTGACACGCTCGCCGAATTTGCCATGAACTCAAACGAGTACGTTGCTTTAGCAATAGGTGCACAATTCAAAACCAAACAAATGCCAGTGAATTTGTTGGTGAAAATTGCCAATGCATCCACAAAACCAGTGGTTATTGTTGGTGGAATGATGGACAGAAATGTTGCCTTGGAAGTGTTAGCCAAAACAACAAACAAGCACGTTATCAACACCTGTGGCGATTACAACCTTAACCAATCGGCGAGTATTGTAGCTCAAAGTCATAAACTGGTCACTAACGATACAGGAATGATGCACATCGCGGCTTGTTTTGGTGTACCAATTGTTTCTGTTTGGGGAAATACAACACCAGATTTAGGAATGTATCCGTATTATCCAAATCAACCTGAAAAATTCAGCATCCACCAAGTGGAAGGATTGAATTGCCACCCGTGTTCAAAAATTGGCTTTCAAGAATGCCCCAAAAAGCATTTTAAATGTATGAATGATCAAAATGTGGAAGAGATTGTGAAAGCGGTGAATAACTAGTTAGCGACCAACACTTGTTACTCTCCCAAAAACAATTTTCTCAGTTCAGTAGCCTCTTTCGGATCCATTTTTCCTGCCAAAATCAAACTCAATTGCTTACGGCGCAAAGCACCATCGTAACGCATTTTTTCTTCTTCAGTTTCAGGAATTAATTCAGGAACTTGAATCGGCCCTCCGTTTTGATCAACAGCAACAAAGGTGTAAATTGCTTCGTTCGACTTTGTTTCAACACCTGTAACTGGATTTTCAACAAAAACATCAACAAAAATCTCCATTGAAGAATTGAAAGCACGAGAAACCTTGGCTTTTAGCGTAACGATAGACGAATGGATAATTGGTTGTTGAAACGAAACGTGATTTACAGAGGCCGTTACAACAACTCTACGACAATGACGATGAGCGGCAACACTTGAAATGACATCCATCCAAGCAAGCAGTTGCCCCCCGAAAAGATTTCCTAATGTATTTGTATCGTTTGGAAGTACAACTTTAGTGGTGATTGAAAGTGTTTCCTTTGCCGTTTTTGCTTTCATAGCTGAAATTTTAAACAAAATTAGAATTTCTTATTGGTTAAACTGGACTAAATTGAAAACTAAATCGAATATTTTTTGAATTAAAAGGCAAGAGATTAACCATTTTTTCGTTGAATAATTAACTTTACAGAATAGTTCAATTACCTATGGAGAAATTAATTAGTGCATTTCCTGCAAATATTAGCGAAGCGATTGAAATAGCGAAGCGTTCAAAGTTTAAAACACCAGATAGAGAAATTCAAAACATAGTAATCTGTGGAATGGGTGGTTCTGGAATTGGCGGAAAATTGGTTGGAAAATGGATTGAAAACGAAATTGGAGTTCCAATTTTGTTTGCACATGATTATACGCTTCCAGCTTTCGTTTCAAAAAACTCGCTTGTAATTGGTTCGTCTTACTCTGGAAATACGGAGGAAACGCTAAGTACTGTTTACGAGGCAATTGAAAAAGGAGCGCACATTATAGGTGTAACTTCTGGCGGCGAAATGCAAGCTATTTGTGAAAGAAATGGATTTGATTGTGTTGTCGTTCCTGGTGGAAATCCCCCTAGAACGGCATTGGCATTTTCATTGGTTCAATTATTGAATATTTTTAGTGAATTAGGAATGATTAGTTCTGAACGCTTAAACGAAATGGAAACTGCTCGTCAATTAATTGTAAAAGAAGAAGTAAAAATAAAGAAGAAAGCTCACGAAATAGCAGCATTTTTAAAGGGAAATGTAGGTGTGCTTTACGGTACAACAATATACGAACCAGTGTTGGTGCGTGCAAGACAGCAATTTAACGAAAACGGTAAATTATTGTGTTGGCATCATTCGCTTCCAGAAATGAATCACAACGAATTAGTTGGATGGGGCGGTGGAGATGATCGTTTTGCATCTATCTTTTTTGAATCCGATGATATTCACCCAAGAAATGCGCGAAGATTGGAGATTACAAAAGCGAGAATAGCTACAATGTCATCAAAAAACTTGACGATTTCACCAATAGGAAATAACCTTATTGAGCGATCGATTTATTATATCAATTTAGTAGATTGGGCTTCGTTGTATTTAGCAGAGTTAAAGGAAGTGGATCCAATTGATATTGAAATTATCGATTATTTGAAGGCTGAACTAGCAAAATTTTAAATTATTTAGATGCCAAAAGTTCACTATGAAAATCTAGGATTGATTGATTATAAAGAAGCGTGGGATTATCAAGAAAAATTGTTCCGAGCAACTGTTGATCATAAAATAAAGGTTAGAAATGGTGAATCGAATGAGCCAACAAGAAATACAATTCTCTTTTGTGAGCATCCCCATGTGTATACCCTTGGAAAAAGTGGTGATAAAGAAAATTTGTTGCTTAATGATGCGAGTTTAGCACAAAATAATGCCATGTATTATGAAATTAATCGTGGTGGAGATATTACCTATCACGGACCTGGTCAACTAGTCGTTTACCCCATTTTTGATTTGGATCATTTTTTCTCTGACATCCATAAGTACTTGCGCTTTTTAGAAGAAAGTGTCATCCAAACACTTAAGGAATATAATATTGAATCTGGTCGAGTTGATGGAATGACAGGCGTTTGGATTGATGGTGACAAACCAACAGCACGTAAAATATGCGCAATAGGTGTGAAAAGTTCCCGTTGGGTAACGATGCATGGCATTGGTTTTAATGTGAATTCGGATTTGAGCTATTTTTCACACATCATACCTTGTGGAATTCAAGATAAAGCTGTAACTTCAATGGAACGAGAGTTGGGGCGAAAAGTTGATATGGATGAGTTGTCTGAAATTCTAAAGCAAAAAATCGCCTCACAGTTCGACTTTACTTACACGAACTAGATGAAAAAAATACTAAAAAAAACCGTAAAAATAGTTCTATTCACACTAGTTGCAGTGTTGATTACTGTGAATTTATTTATTGTACTTTCCGGTCGGTTTTACATTTATAAAGGAATCGCAAACACTTATCTAGTTGGAAAAATGGGACCGGGTATATATGACCTTGATGTTTTTCCATATTCTACCTTAAAAGCTCCAAAGGATAAATCCATTGTAACGTACAGTTCTAACTTTAATAGCTATAAGTTATCCAAATCAGACAGGAAATTTATTGAGGATTTAGAAACAACAGCTTTTTTGGTATATAAAGGCAATACATTGGTGTACGAAGAATATTGGGGAGAGCATACAGAAAAAACGGTATCAAATACGTTTTCAACAGCTAAAACGGTTGTTTCTATGTTAATAGGAATTGCAACTGACGAAGGCGATATTAAAAGTTTGGACGATCCAGTTTGGCACTATTTGAAAGAGTTTAAAGCAAAAGGTCGCGACAAAATTACGGTGCGTGATTTATTGACAATGTCTTCAGGTTTGGACTGGACGGAGAGTGGTAAAAATCCTTTATCAGATAATGCTGAATCGTATTATGGAGAAGATCTGAGACGTTTGGTTATGGGACAAGATGCCGTTTCTAAACCAGGTAAAATATTTAAATATCAAAGTGGTAATTCGCAGCTCCTGGCATTTGTATTAGAAAAGGCTACTGGAAAAGATTTCTCTAAATACGCCGAAGAAAAATTATGGAGTAAATTAGGGATGGAGCACGATGCATATTGGAGTTTAGATAAGGTAAATGGCGATGAAAAGGCGTTTTGTTGCCTATATTCTGTTGCTAGAGATTATGGAAGATTGGGACAACTTTTTGTCAATAAAGGAAAGTTTGGAGAGGAACAAATTATTCCTGCTTGGTATTTTAAAGAAATGAATACACTCGCGGATTTGTCGACGGAAGATGGAATTCCAAATTATAGATATGGATTGCACACGTGGTTTTTTAGCGAAGGTGACAACGAAGTAAATTATTGTCGCGGAGTAAGCGGACAGTACATCATTTCTAGACCGCAGGAGGACTTATTAATAGTTCGATTGGGTAAAAAACGCTCTCCAGACATTAAACTTGAAGACCATAAAGCAAACCCGAAAAAGATAAGTAAATACAAAATTGGTCATCCTTCGGACTTATTTGAATATCTTCGAATTGGAAAAGCTATTAATTTAAAATCGGAGAGTAAGTAATGCGTGAGGAATTGAAAGGGCCACTAGTTGAAAATATTGGAGTGGCAGTAATTCAAATTGAAAATGAATTAAAAGAAAAATTGTACGAGGTATATCTTTTGAATCTGAAAGAGGAGATTATTGAAGGCATTATTATTACATGCAAAGGATATGGTGAGAATGCGACAACAGGTGAAAAAGTAAAAACAGCTACAATGCGCCGTTCGTTAGAAGTTTTATTACCTAATGAAGCTGCAAAGATTGAACCCATTATGGAAGAGGTGTTTGGAATAGCAAATGAATACTGGGTGAGTTTTTGGATAAATGATACAATGTATGATAAAAAGTTTGTGTTCGTACCTGAATCCATATCAGAACAAAACATGAAAAAAATTCCAATTTTGGGAGAGAAAGGAGTGATGATAATTTAAATTGTGAATCATTTAATCGGTTTTGTATATTTGTAGTACAAGTTGATATAACTTTGAGTAAATACATTGAATATGTTGAAAAAAATAATGGTTAGTAAATTCATGATATTTGGACTGGTAGGAATGTCTGCTTTGCTGTATTCTTGTGGTTCAGAGGAAGTTGATCCGAATGATGGTGAAATTGTCATAGACGACGATTACTATGAATTTCAAGATTTCAACTTGGGTAATCATGACATTCCAGCATTTATTTCATTGCCAGATGAAACAGCAAATATTGGAGCTTCAACAAAGCCTGAAATCATTCACATTGAGGACGATATCAAATGGGAAGTTAACGTTGGACAGAATTTTCAATTAATGATTGAAGATTATGGTGATTTAACTGATTTGATTGAAGTTGAAAAAAAGGAATTAGCAGAACAAACCTTCTTCAAGATTGATTATATCATTGATGAGCCTGATATGATTTTATACGAACGAACGTTACTCGTAAAAGGAACGAAAAAAGCATCGTCTAAAGTTGGTGTTGAGCATCGTTCTTACCATGTTTACGGACAAAAAATAATAGATGGTATTACTTATGAATTACAATCTCGCGAAGATGGATATGAAAAAGTAATTATCGAGCTAATGGCAAAGTCGATTAAATCGATGAAACCAAAGAAAAAATAATAGTTAATAAAACGATCGAAAGATCATTTTTTTTCATGGAAATTACCCGAGAAAAAGTGTTAGAAGCACTAGGTTCTATTATGGAGCCAGACCTCAAAAAAGACATCGTTTCAGCCAATTTAGTTGAGGACATCCAAATCGAAGGTTCAGTTATCAAATTAAAAGTTTTTGTTTCTAATCCGGCGTTGCATGCTAGAAAGAGAATGACAGAAGCGCTTGACTTTAATGTTAAGAAAGTATTTGGTTCTGATATTACTGTTGAAAGCGAAGTGAAAGGACTTCCTTCTGAAGCTAAAGCTGCACATCGAAAAATTCTTCCAGAGGTAAAAAACATAATTGCGATTTCATCTGGAAAAGGTGGAGTGGGAAAATCAACCGTTACTGCAAATTTAGCAGGTGGATTAGCTAAAGCTGGTTACAGAGTGGGAATTGTCGATGCCGATATCTACGGCCCTTCCATGCCAACAATGTTTGATGTGTTAGAAGACCGGCCAACAATGATTGATGTTGATGGTGTACCGAAAATCAGTCCTGTTGTAGCTTACGGGATTAAAATATTGTCAATTGGATTTTTCACCGATCAGGACAATGCAGTTGTGTGGAGAGGACCAATGGCATCGAAAGCGCTGACACAAATGTTTACCGATGCTGAATGGGGAAAACTGGATTATTTGTTAATCGATTTACCTCCTGGAACGGGCGATATTCACCTATCTCTGGTACAAACAGTACCATTGGACGGCGCTGTAATTATTAGTACTCCACAAGAAGTCGCATTGGCAGATGCCAGAAGAGGGGTAAACATGTTTAAACTGGAATCAATTAATGTACCTGTTGTTGGTATAATTGAGAATATGGCTTGGTTTACACCGGCTGAATTGCCAGACAATAAATATTACATTTTCGGGCGAGATGGAGCAAAAAATTTAGCTCATGGAATGAACGTTCCGTTTTTGGGACATATTCCGCTTGTTCAAAGCGTTAGAGAGGCTGGTGATATTGGTCGACCTGCTGTATTTCAGGAAAACACACCGGTGTCAAATGCATTTGAAGAATTAGTTCGTACATTTGTTACAGAAGTTCAGAGAATAAAAGACAAAAAATAGAACCATGTTGATAGATAAAGAAGCGATAAAAGTAAAAGTTCTTGGTGCTCTAGATCAATTGCGTCCGTTTTTAAATGACGATGGAGGCGACATGGAATTGGTGGAAATTCAGGACGATGCAACTGTCGTTGTTCGACTTCTTGGAGCATGCAAAGATTGTTCTATGTCAGCTATGACTTTAAAAGCAGGTCTTGAAGAAGCCGTTAAAAGAGCAGCGCCAGAAGTTAAAGCTGTTGTTGCTGAAGATCTCACAGAATTAGCTTAAACACTGAATTCATAACGAGTTATTTCATTTGTTCCGTCGTGTAATTTGATATAATAATCGCCTTTTTCCCATCCTTTTACTTGCATTTGAAAACGGTACTTGACGTTTCCGTACCTTGCTTGCATCGTTTTGTCGCTAATCAATACTGCTTCGCCATTTGCCTTGTAAATGTCTTGATGAACCATTGTGCCTTTGTTGCACATAAATTCTAATTGTCCAGCGATAAGCACGGTTTCCATATTGAAGTTTCCTCTATCATCTATAGTGACGTTTTGTGGTGAATTGAACCATGGATTTTTTTGCCCTGTTATATCAGCAACTTTTTTTCGGAAATCTATTGAAACTTGATCTTCAGCCGAAATATTGGAAACACTATATCCATCTGAAATAGCCCAAACTGCATCTTGAAAGGTTGACTTGTCAATGGATTTTCCTTTGATATATTCGCTTAATTCAGTGAATTTTGGATTGGTGTTTTTTGAAATTGTCATTGCGGAAGAACTAGTTGGACATCTGTCACTAGCTTCGGTACAAAATGCTGCTGCGTTTCCCGTGTAAGTTTGCTTCGGCTGCAAGGCAATGAATTTATCCTCAATTTGAATCAATGTTTGTTCGTCATCAGCCGCTGTGCTGTATTTTGTTCCAGCAGGAATTATTAGTTCAATATATTGATTGGTGAGATTCGTGATTTTTAAATCAACAGAATTTCCATTGTGTTTACCATTTGACACTATCGAAGCACCAATTGATTTTGATTTTAATGCATCAAAAATGGACATTTTTGTTGCGGTAGAATTTGTTGAAAATGCAGAAAATAGGACAGAAACAACCAATAATACTGCAATTTTGAGTGATTTGGAGAGGTTTTGAGTCATAATCGTTGATTTATTACAAATAACGATCATTCAATTATTGGTTACAATCTCGGCAAGCTCGATTACCAATTTCAAAATAAATGAAAGGTTAAAATGTTATCGAGCTTGTCGAGATAAGGATTTTAACTTCTCAATATCACCTTCAATTAATGCTTGTTTTTTCAGGTGGCTCCAATTTTGGATTTGCTTTTCTCTATTAAATGCTTTTGAAATATGACAGTATTCTTCGAAATACACAAGTTCAACTGGTAAATGAGCCTTTGTAAACCGTGAACCATTACCACTTTGATGTTGATTTAATCTAGCCTCTAGATTGATAGTACTCCCATTATAGAACTTGCCATTGCTGCATTTTAATATATAAATCCATCCCTTCATCCCATTTAAGTTAGGAAAAAATGTGTATCTCGGCAAGCACGACATCCACTTTTTTTAAAATTTCTAGACTCAAAAAGGGTCAATGAAATTAATCATTGACCCTTTGAAAAATTTATACTTGAAAATCTAATGAACCTAGATAATCGAGCTTGTCGCAGCGGTAATCGAGCTTGTCGCAGCGGTAATCGAGCTTGTCGAGATTACTTTGCTGCCGCGTAATTCTTAGCAACTTCCGCCCAATCAATTATATTAAAAAATGCATTGATATAATCTGGTCTTCTGTTTTGGTAGTTTAAGTAGTAAGCATGTTCCCAAACATCCAATGCTAAAATTGGTGTTCCACCACATCCTAATCCCATTAAAGGATTGTCTTGATTTGCTGTCGAACAAACTTCTAATTTTCCACCAGCCGTTACACATAACCAGGCCCAACCTGAACCAAAACGTGTAGCTGCTGCTTTAGAAAATTCTTCTTTAAAATTCGCGAAGGAACCGAATGATGCATTGATTGCAGCTGCAACTTCATCCGTTGGCTCTCCACCACCTTTTGAACACAATAATTTCCAAAAAAGTGAGTGGTTGTAAAAACCTCCGCCATTGTTTCTAACAGCTGGATTGTCAGCACAATTTGCTAAAATCTCTTCAATTGTTTTCCCTTCAAGATCTGTACCTGCAATGGCATTGTTCAAGTTAGTTGTATACCCTTGGTGGTGTTTTGAATGGTGTATTTCCATTGTGCGTGCATCAAAATGTGGCTCCAATGCATCGTATGCGTATGATAATTTCGGTAATTCGAATGACATAATTTATTTTTTTAATTCGTAATGAAGTAAAGTTAATAAATTGAAATCATAGAACGAAGTTTTAGCACTAGGAATCTTTAAAAGGGAATTTTAAAATGATTTGTTTTATAACACGATTAATTTTTTATAAACCTTTTCTCCGTCAATAGTTGTGACAACAATAAAGGTTCCTTTTTCTAAGTTAAGAAGCACCTCTTTTCGTTGTAGGTATATGTCATCTTCTTCTGACACCAAATTTCCGCTGGTTGTGTAAACAGAACAAGATTCAATGATGCTTTCACCTCCGACATTTAAGGTAAAATGGCCAGTTGTGGGGTTGGGGAAAATGTCGAAAGCTGTATTTTGTATTCGTAAATCGTCAGTTGAATCAATTGCTTTTTCAGAATGAGAAAAATTAGTAGAAATAGAAAAATCATGTTCTGGTCTTTGAGTGTTAGGATTACTTGTGCGCATTCCATCTGTACACGAACTTGAGCTGATTACAGCAGAGAAAGTCGAACCAGCTTTTGCTTCAAATCCTGGTAGTAATTCGATAGATTCTCCAGCAACCAAGTTTACAGTAACTCCAGCGTTCACATCAAAGGTGTTCGTTTGAATAACTGGGTCTGCAAATGAATTATCATTTAAGTCATGTAAATCATCCACCTGATTTGGAGCAATAGTTATTTTATTTTTAACGACAAAGTCTTGGTCATAAACCATTTCTCGGTTATATAAAGTAAGATTTACACACTCTTTATCCCATTGTGCTCTTACTACTTCGGTTAAGCCATTTAGGCTTTGAGTGCCGGAAAGATAGCGAGTGACATTATAACAATAATTTGCTGGAAGAATAGCTGTCGGGTCATCAGTTAGTAGCTTAATTGCCTGTGTAATTAAGACAGTATAAACATCATTTGGTTCGATGTTGGTATCATCATATTTGTACAAAGGCATCCATGTTAATACTTCTCCAGGACCATAATAATTCACATTACCGTTTATGACTATTTGTTCATTGCAAATTTCTTGGTCGTCAGAACACTCTGTATCTGTACCAAAGACGTTATTGTGGAAAAGTTGATTACTAGCATCCCAAATGTTTTTTGTGAAAGTCCGGGTAAATTTATTCATTTCACTTGACGAAAAAAGGCCATTACCATATAACTCATAACCGACACGTGCTATATGTATATCCATTGCGCCATGAATAACATCTTCTTTAAAAGGATAGAGACAGTCGTACTGAGTATCACTATGTAGCCAAGTATAGGATTGATTTGGCATGTAAACCTCTAATAGACTTTTAAAGTGTGACACAAGGCTAATCGCTTTAAAGTTGTAATCAGAATAACTAATTGGTTCTATATACCCCAAATATAATAATGCTGTAGTATATCCCGCTTGAAAATTAATTACAGCCCATTTAGGACAATTAACACACTTTTCGATTCCTAAATCACAAAAAAAGTTTTGCCCGCTGTTGAAATCAGATAGTTTCGTGCTTGAAAAAACATCTTCTTCTTCAATCCAATAATTTTCTATCATGTAGTCTAAAGTTTGTGTCAACCTAGATTGAAGCCAATTTGCATAATCGCCATACCCTAGAATCCCTTGATTTGGATTGGTCAATGTTGAAGGAATAATGCCAGTTAACACATACGTAGAGTATAATTGTGTGTCATTTTTTATAATATATACAAATTCAGCCATCGGACTTAACAGTGTGCCAGTATATAACATAAGGTTTTTTGGATCCATTATTGCTCGCCAGTCTTCATTTGTTTCTCTGCGTAACTGTATTCCATACGAGTGTTTAATGAATTTATTTAAGTAAGCCTTATCACCAGTTGCTTTATACATATTCAAATAGGACTGTAAAATGGATCCCCAACCATACCACCAGGTAACTAATGGACTATTATAGTCTGCAGTATTTGAATAGTACGGCTCAAGAACTTGATCGTATGTTTCTTTAATAGGATGTGTTTCTTGAGCAAAAATGAAGTGTGTAAAATAAAAAAATGTTATTATTAGGGTTAATTTTTTCATGAATTAAAATTTATAGCCAAGATTGATTTCGAAGACATTTTGAAAAAAATACTTTTCCTTAATTAATTGATCAATAAATAGGAATTTAGAATATTTATTAATTTGATTTTGAAACACAATTTCTGTAGAAGCGTTAAAGTTTTGTGAACCAAGTGAATATGAAGCAATGGTCATCGTTGTGTTGAGCTGTGCGAAAAAATGATTTTTAGAAAATCGCACTCCTATAGGCACTTGTAAGAGAATGAGGTTAGATTTATCAAATATGTCATATTCAAAGGTTGAATTCGTAATACTTGAAACATTATCATCTATTTTTTTATGAGCGACGGATATCGTTGCTCCTATAAAAGGCAATATTTTTTCTGTCTTTTTTGCCAAAAAAAAGTAGTAAAAATTATATTCATGAAAAACAGCTCGCTCTTTTCTTGTTGAGGCATAAACTTGAACGGCATTCATAGGCAATTTCTTTTGAAGATAGCTCACGCTATAAGAATGTACAAATTGTTTGTTTTGTTTAAGCTCAAAACCGATGTATGGTATCAAAAAATTATTCGAAAAGGAGTTTAAAAATATTTTTTCTTTATAATCAACTAAAGGATTAGATCCAGTGTTTAACAATGGGTTGTATGTTGTATTAAGGTTTTTGGTTGTATTAATCGTCAGCCCCGCAAATACTCCAAACTTATAATCGCTGTTTCGTTTAATAGGTTTGATGGAATCTTTTTGCGCACAGCAATAACTGGAAGTAATGATTAGAATAAACAGGAAGCGAATGATTGATTTCATTTTTTTCATCAGATTAATTATCTCTTCTAACACTTTATTTCTCTCGATTAAGTGGTTCCAAGTTGAAAAATAAAATTGAATTAAACGAATTATTTTGATTAATTTCTTGTCAATTTAAAAAATGAAAGTATATTTGATTAAATATTCGTCAAAAGAATGATTAATAAACTGTCTGAATGAAACATTTGAAAATAGGAGATAAAGCACCAGCGTTTAGTTGTAAAGACCAAAACGGAAATGCGATTAAGTTAGAAGATTATAAAGGAAAGAAAGTAGTTCTTTATTTCTACCCAAAGGACAACACGCCGGGTTGCACAGCGCAAGCATGTAATCTGCGTGACAACTATTCTGAGTTAGGAAAAAATGACATTGTTATTTTGGGTGCAAGTGCAGATGATGAAAAGATGCACCAAAAATTCATCACAAAATTTGACTTGCCATTTCCTTTGCTTTCAGATGTTGACCATTCCTTATTAAATATGTACGGTGTTTGGGGAGAAAAGAAATTCATGGGTAAAACCTACGATGGAATTCACAGAACAACCTTTATTCTGGATGAGTCGCACACGATTATTGAAATAATAGAAAAACCAAAAACAAAGGATCACGCAGCCGAGATTTTAGCAGCCTATAAACTTTAATTTCTACAACGTAAATAGTTTACGTAGTTTGAGTGCAACCTTTGTCAAACAAATAACAACCAATGCATCTCGGTGCAAAAATTAAAAACAAACGATATGTCAAAAGAAGTAAATGCAGAAAAATTAAAAGCGCTCCAATTAACAATGGATAAATTGGACAAAACTTACGGAAAAGGATCCGTAATGCGTTTAGGGGATAACCCAATTGTAAAAGTAGAAACGATTCCTTCCGGATCTTTGACCCTGGACTTAGCACTCGGCGTTCACGGTTATCCAAAAGGGAGAGTAGTTGAAATATATGGACCTGAATCTTCGGGTAAAACGACATTGGCCATTCACGCCATTGCAGAAGTGCAAAAACAAGGTGGAATTGCTGCCTTCATCGACGCAGAGCATGCTTTCGATCAATTTTATGCTCAAAAATTGGGTGTAGATGTAAACGCTTTGATTATTTCTCAACCAGACAATGGTGAGCAAGCATTGGAAATTGCGGACAACCTTATTCGTTCGGGCGCTGTTGATTTAGTTGTAGTCGATTCTGTTGCGGCATTAACGCCAAAAGCGGAGATTGAAGGTGAAATGGGAGATTCTCAAATGGGTCTTCAAGCACGTTTAATGTCGAAAGCATTGCGTAAGTTGACGAGTTCAATCAATAAAGCAAACTGCTGTTGTATTTTCATCAACCAGTTGCGTGAAAAAATTGGTGTGATGTTCGGAAATCCTGAAACAACAACGGGTGGAAATGCATTGAAATTCTATGCGTCCGTTCGTTTGGACATTCGTCGCTCTGCACAAATAAAAGAAGGTGACGAGGTAATAGGAAATCGCACAAAGGTTAAAGTGGTAAAAAACAAAGTTGCCCCACCATTTAGAAAAGCAGAATTCGACATAATGTATGGAGAAGGAATCTCTAAAGTAGGAGAGATATTAGACATCGGAGTAGAAATGAATATCATCAACAAAAGTGGTTCTTGGTTCTCTTACGGAGAAACACGTTTAGGTCAAGGTCGTGATGCAGTTAAAGCGATAATTGCTGACAATCCTGAATTGATGGAAGAATTAGAAGGTAAAATTAAAGAAGCTCTTTTGCCAAAGGTTGAGGTTGAACTGGAAGCTTAAGACATTTTGCATATCGTATAAACGGCGCTCTTTTGGGTGCCGTTTTTCGGTTTTTAGAAACCTTTAAAATGCTATTACAAGAACGCGATAGAATCGCGCGCTAGTGTGGAGTATCCCTGCGCTTATTCCAAAAAAAGTGTCCTATACAAAAAGTAAGCACTGGTATTGAAACAAAAATTAAATTATGAATCGCTATTGGTTCAATAGTTTCAGTGTCTATATTCTGAAGAATAACACCTACTATAATGTTGACCAAGGAAATAATACCAAAAAACAGTAAAATATATTTATTTACATCCTTATAAATAAATTTACTAAGCACAAAACAGACAACTGCTAGTATGGAAAACTGCCAATACATCATAAAACAAATACTTATTTGTTAATTTTTAATCCACGCTTCGCAGCACTTGTAATGGGTCGAAAACAACAATATTTATATATTAATAATTCATTACCAAGATAGAAATTTATTTCTTCTTTAATCCAAATTAATCTTAAATGTGGTTTTTTACCGCAAAGGCGCAAAGGCGCAAAGGTTAAGGGATTTCCAAAGCTGAAAATTTAAGAACACAAAGTAGAAAAACATCCATTTGATGGATCTCCTAGCGTTCTTTTGTTTTCAGACGTGAATTGACATTTTTCTATAACTGTGTAAAATATAATTTCGAATCTGACATTCATAAAATGAATGCTTAGTGTGCTTAAAATTTCAGAAGCAATTTTCCCCTTCCCTTATCTTTGTGCCCTTGCCGTAAAAAAAACACAAAAGGCTTTAAGATTTACTTCTTCTTCAATCCAAATTTATACTGAAACGTCAGGTACGCATTAATTCCATCCGAAGGTAAAATTCCAGGACCTGGATAACCAGTAGCTCTTCGCGTGAAGTACTTTTGATTGGTGAAGTTGTTTAATCCAATTTCAATTTGGAAGTTCTTCTCAAAACTATAGCGCCCTGAAAAATCAAACACGTAATAAGCGGGAATTAAACCAATTACAGCATCACCTGATGGTTGAACAGCATTGGAAGCATCCGAGAATTGTTCTGAGTTGTACGATCCTTGAATTTGAAAACTCCAACCCTTGTAACGGTACTTCACACCTGACTTTAAAATTACTGAACTGACATATTCAACCTTTTTCCCAACATAATTGGGTTCTTTCGAACGAATGTAATTCGCATTGATATATGCACCATTCACAAATAAAGAAATACTGTGTTCGGATTTTTCATTTGCCAGTTTTAAAAAATCGATTTCAGTGAATAATTCAACACCGTAGTTTTGTGCATCGCCTATATTTGTGCGTTCTTTTGCGGTTGTTCCTGCTTTTGGTGCCAATCCAATTTTATCTCCGTAGAAGATATAAAATCCAGCTAAATCATAAATCAAAAAGGACTTCACCAAACCACGATAACCTAATTCAATGGTATAACCGTGTTCGTCGCGAATTAAACTATCGACGAGAACATTTGGATTGTTTACGCGTATGTCAGTGAAATTGATTGCTCTATAGTTTTGAGTAAAGTTGGCATAAATGGAAGAACGAGTAGTAGTTTTAAACGACGTTCCAAATCCAAACAACATGACATTTCGAGTCACAGCGTTGGTATCGTTGTGCGTGTAAATTGCAATTGTATCGTTGTTTACAGGGTGAATTGCGTACTGTTTGTAATATCCTTCTGAACCGCTTTTAATGTGTTCGTACCGTGCACCTGCATTTATCGTCCATCGCTTTCCAATGAAGAAGATGTTCTCTGCAAATACAGCAAGATTATTGGATGGATAACTGAACTCCGAACTTTCGAGATTGTCGGGATTTTGATAGTGAAAATCGGCATCATCTCCGTCTGTCGCTTTTCCTTGCAATGCCGTTGTATTTCCTTTGTAATATCTTGCACCGACTAAAAAAGCTCCTCTCAAAGATGTTTTACTTGTGTCTTTCTGTAAAGCATATCGCTTTAAAAATCGCGTTTCAATTCCAGCATTCTTAAAATCACCAGAAATCATCTCTCGTGTTCCTCCGGGATCGGCTTGCGTTATTTTACCTAAGAACCCTAATGTTTCACGACTGGATAACATGCCAAAAGCGCGGACATTAAAATGTGCTTTGTCCGATATTTCGAGATCATAATGTAGAGCCAAAACATTCCAGTTTACATTGAACCAATTTCGTTCACGGATACTCTGTTTCGGATCAGTTTCAAATTGTAAATCGGTCAATCCACCTGCTTGTTGAGCAAGGTAGTTCATGTGCGTAAATTCCAGTTTGATTTGGCTGTTTTCGGTAAGATAATATCCCAATTCTGCAAATGCTTGGTGTTGTTGAAAAGTACTGTTTTCTCTATAACCATCGCCGCGTTTGTATTGATAATACGCTTGGTAAGAAAAACGTTTGTGGGTTCCAGCGATGCGATTAAACGTTCCAAAATAACCATACATTCCGCCGGTATTTCGAGTCGTAAATTCAAATGGCGTATTCGTTGGTGGGTCTTTAATGATAAAGTTCAATAATCCGCCGAACTGTGTTCCAAACTGCAAAGAAGCAGAACCACGAATAATTTCAATCGATTTTAATCCTTCTAAAGGCGGTGTGTAATAACTTTCAGGATAACCCAAGGCATCAGCGCTAATGTCATACCCGTTTTGTCGTGTGTTGAAGTTTGCTGTTCTGTCGGGACTTAAACCTCGTCCTCCAATTCCCATTTGGATTCCGGCTCCATCACTTTCCCAAATATTCAAACCAGGCACTTTTGCAAAAATTTCACGTGGATTAGCAGACGATTTTGCACCGTTCAAATTTGCCAATTCAATCACGGCATTTGTTCCGGTATAGATTTGAACGCCTTTAACTGGTGGAAGAAAACCAACGTCAAAATCTTCCATTCGCTTTCGAATCACGTTCACTTCACCAATGTTTTGCGCTGTTTCTACGAGAACGATAGAAAAGGAATTGGAAAGGTTGTCAGCTGAAACAATAATTCGTGTTGTATCAAAACCTTGGTAAGCGAAAAGGATTGCATCTCCTGCTTTTGCGCTGATGGCAAATGAACCATCGTTCTCTGTACGCGCGAAGTTGTTTTGTGTTTTGTTGTTGATTTTTACTCCTGGAATCCCACCATTTTTTGTATCCACAACAGTTCCGTTCAGTACTTGACCGAAGGTGCTAAATGTGACTAAAAATAAAATGGCGAATAATCCTTTCATTTCTTAAATGGTTCCAACCAATTTCGATGGTACAAGTTATAAGGCAGCAAAGATAAGTCTTGTTTCTTATCTACAAATAATTGAGATGGCCTTCCGTTTAAACTCACGTATATTTTTGCATAAATCGCGGGATCTTTGATTTCGAAAGAATGGTCACCATAAACCAAGGTTTTTCCGTCAAAATGGTTTTTGAGCATTTTGGCATACTGAAGGATCATGTCTGGCTGAGTCGCCATTTGGTCTTCTTGAGTTTTGGTCAAAAATTGGGAGTTATCAATCTCGGATTCGCGTCCTGTTTTCTTATCGTGTAAATAAAACGTTGCGTGACCTTCTTTGTGCATTAGCATTACCCTCCATGAAAATCGAAACCCTTCTTCATTCCAGAACAAATCTCCAGGATAAAGAACATAACGAAACGGTATCAGCAGTTGAACTGAAATGTAAACGATTAAGAGATAGTTGATAACGGCATTTTTTTTCAACGGTTTTGAAGTTGCGCCTGCATTTCTTCGCGCACCAAACACTTTCCCGAGAAACGAGAGAATTCGCTCGTGAAAATTAACTGAGAAGAATATCAAGGTTGAGAATATCATCACCCATGGAAAAACGCCGATTGGGAATAAATACCACGTAACAATGTGAAAAAATACAACAGCACTGTAGGCAAATGGTCTAAAACGATTGCTTAAAAGAAAAAACACGATAAATAAATCGTAAATACAACCAAACCAACTGAATAAATAAGCCGACCACGATTCTTGTAAATAAGGTCCAACAATGGGTAAGTTGTGATGCGCTTGTAGCCATGTACGTAATGGTTGGGCTTCTATTAGCCAATCAGAATTTAGCTTTGCAATTCCTGCAAAAACATACACTATCGCCAATTGAAACTTAATAATTCCAATGTGCCACTGAAAAGTTGTGTCTGTTTTGATTTTAGGAAAAAGTAAACAGTCGATTGAAAATTTTCGGTTTGCAGGAACGAGCACCATGAGAAAGCTCATAAGGCTGACAAAGTAATAGTGATTGAGGTAATTCGACTTATCGAGTAGTTCAACATAGGTGAAACAAATGAAGAATAGGGCTGCCGAAAAACGATAGAACAATCCGAATATAATTCCGATCGCGGAGATTAACATTAAAACAAAAGGCAAATACATCAAGTTTCCGTCTAGCGGCTTTACCCATTCAAAGCCCAAGTAGCCGAAGTAAAATTGCGGATCAATGTACAGTTGTTGTACCCATCCTTTGAGTAAAAAACGGGATACGCCAAACAACATCAAAGCCCCAAAAATTATTCTGAAAACAATTAATGGGGCAATGTTGGTTTCCTTAAAAAAGGAAAAATAATTCTGTATCCGTTTTACATCAATCACCGTCGTTATCTTGGTAGGTAATTAATACACCAAAAGCAGAAGACATATCTGTTTTTATTGACACAACCTGACCCTGGTACAAAGTGTATAAGTTATCCAGTTCGCTAACATTGGTTGACATTTCCTCTTCTAACGTTCCAGAAAACGAATCGATTTTTGAGATAATTTCTGAAAACCGAGTTGAAATACTAGAAGCCAAGGAAGAACGATCTATGCTGACTAAATAGTCATCGAAGCCCATTCCACTGCCACCATTAAATATGTTGGCAAGATTTGCAACACTTGCTTCTTGAATTTCAAAGGAGTACCCTGAGCGTCGTGCTTCGATATATTCGGGCAATTGAATACCAAGACTTTGTTTTCCCAAAGGAATTCCAAGTTTGGAGTTTTTAGCAAGTTCGTAGTCACGACAAAACTCGTTCACCAACAAAGAAAAAGCAGATGTAGACTCGGTTCCTGTAGAATTGACAAATGTAGACTTATATGAATTCCACGCAGAAACTATAACTGTTGTTTCCGATTTCAATTTTTGAATTACATCATACGCATAAGTTGCGTAAGGGTCATTTCCGATGAAATAATTCAAGGCATCAACACGATATAGGAAGTAGTCTAAACTTGGCAGTCCAATTGCGTCAACGTTAGCAGCCGTTGCAAGGTTGTATCCTCCATTCGTAATATTATCATTAATTTTTACGGTATCGGTTGGATATGTGCCAGTTGCACCTTTAAACCCATAATCGCGAATTGGTCCAAAGTCGAAGGTTTTCACCTTTTGCCAACTCAAGTAAGCTGCTTTCCATTTAACTCTTACATCTTCTAGATTTGGAGCTGTTCGATTTGCTCGAAAAACGGAATAGCTAGTTTCTAAATCATTTATTTTATTCGAGAAGTCGTTTAAAGCAGGTAAAATTATGTTATCAGCTAGATTTGTGAGCAAGGATGCCTTGTCAAAATCGCTGCCATCTTCATCATCTTTATCCTTTTTGCAACTAACAAAAGTCAGAGCGGATAAAAGAATGACACATGTAAACCCTATAATTGTACTTCTTCCTTTCATGATTAATAGTTTGCCTCAATAGTTGATTTAATGTTGTTTAAGTCAGTGACGTTAAGCGACCAAAAGTTAGTTCCAAACATGTTCATTAAATCAGCGTGTTCAGAAACAGACATTCTTCTAGTTGTATCCGCGGCATATCTTAAATTCCAAGCAAAAGCGTATGCTTCCGAAAGTGAGTGGAGATAATTCGCTTCGTCATTACCGAAATATCCCACAGCATCAGACAGGTAAGTAATAGCTTGAAATGCAGAAATATCTTCCCATTCTGTTCGAATAGCGGCAATCGCAGCGTCGCGATCTGAAATTACACTTCCACCAATTGCAGCTCTTCCCTTCAGAAAATTATTCATCATGTCTGCGTTTGAGTTCAATGTTGCGTTTTGACTGTTGCAATATTTACCCCAAAAACGAGTAGCAGCGACATTTGGGAAATCAATATCAACCCCAAAGTATCCAAAAGCTTCATCCCAGTAGTGTTCCATAGCAGTGTAATATTGACCAGCTCCTGCATTAACAGCAGTCGTGTTATCAACATTCATTTTCCCGTCACCAAAGTATACATTTAAAGCTTGGTACATAAACACAGCTCCCATAACAGATTTTTCAACCAATTCAGCCATATCTCTACCATTTGCATCAAATAAGTAAGAAGAAGTTCCTGAAGTTAAAACACCAGCTTGACCATCCGAAGCTGTTGATGCGAAGTCAATACTTGCCGTTGCAGATTCATTTAACAAAGCTTCAATTGCGGTCACATCTAAAGAAAACGTTTTATCTCTCAGTTGTTTTGTTGAAGTAAAACTGAAGTTTCCGTTACCATTTCCACCAGTGTTTGCGAACATATCTTGTAGATCTTGAGCATTTAAAACGCTTGTTCTACCTGTTTTAATTTTAGTGATAAGTTCAGTCAATTGATTTAATCGTTCTGTTTGACCGGAATAAGATACAGTTGAATTTCCATTACCGTCGGTAAACGAATAGGTTGTTGGAATTGAATACGCAGGAGCAGGTGATGCATATTCACACGAACCGTTGTCTTTTTGGGCTTTGCTATTATAGTTCGTTGCGGTTTCGTCTGTACAACCTTCTTTTTTGCAAGAAGATAGTGCGACAATTGAAGTTAATGCTATCGTAAATATTTTTGTATTCATGTCTATTTATTTTTAGACCACAAATCTCGATATTCAGTTCAGTTTACACAATACCACAAAAAGGGTATTTATAATCATTCTAAATAAAAACGGGGAATTGTACATTGTACAACTCCCCGTTAAATAGCGATTGGCTGAATTATTGACCTAATTCTTGTATATCTTCCCACGATTGAATTGTGTAATCATCTGGAACGGTAAGATCAAACAGTTTTGAATCTACAGTTTTTTCAAATACTGTTGCGGTTAATTTCATTGTTATACCACTTTGAATCATAGTAAACTCCAATGGAAAACCAGGCACTTCTTTATTAATTGCTCTTTGGCCGCTAAGGTTTACATTAATTTCTTCAGTGTACCAATAAGATACTGTATTACCAGATTCATCAGTTAAGAGTGCTTTTTTGCATTTATAACCAAGAATAGTCTTTGTTTCATTCACAAGTTTAAGCTTTGATTTTGGCCCTTCGTCAGGCTTGTTTAGTTCTGATTTGGGTAAAAGAGTTGCGGACTTCATTCCCATTAAATCCATTAAAATAAGTGAATTTTCAGCCGTTGGATCAATAATTGTGGATGTTGAACCCATTGAACCCATTTGCATGTCGGCTCTTGACTTTTCTTTTTTGAAATAGATATCCATTTTAGAATTGGCCATTAAGGAATTCATCATTGCCATTTCAGGATCATCTGAATTTACTGTAACATCATAGGAAACATGACCTTCAGAAATTTGAGCGGCCGAACTACAAACTGATGCAACAAATAATACAAAAACGTATAGTGATTTTTTCATAGGATTATTTTTTATTGGTTGAAAATTACGAATAGTTTGGAATAAAACAACATGGGCAATAAAAAAGGGCATTCAACTCAATTGAACGCCCTTAATCATTGTTTTTAAGAATCTTATTGACCCATTCCACTCAATTGCTCAGGAGACATTTCTGTGTAACCTTCAGGAATAGTGGTATCGAACATCGTTTTTGCTTTTTTCTTATCTAATTTTTTGTTAAAATCAGTAGAAGTCATACTCATTTTCATTTCACCTTGATTCATTTCGAACTCCAGAGGAAAACCAGGGACTTTGTTGTTTAAATAGTTTTGACCTAATTTGTTCACTGTAATTTCTTCAGTATACCAAACAACTGACTCCGTACCTTCTTCATCTGTTACAACTGCTTTTTTACACGAAAAACCTTGAATTTCTTTAGTTTCATCCGTTAAAGTAACATCTGCTTCTGGAGACTCTTCGGTGTTCTTTTTCAAATCTTCTGCACTTAGTTTAACGGCAGTATTTCCCATCATTCCAGACATTAACATTAAAGCCCCATCACTTTTCGCGTTTGTTATAGTAACAATTTTCATGATAGTTCCCATGTTCATTTCTGAACGTGTTAGATCATCTTTAAAAGAAAGTTCAAATGTTGAACCTTGCATCATTGCAAGTTGCATTTCCAACTCTGGATTTGTTGAGGACATCTCAATCGAATACTTAACATTTCCTTCTGTTACTTGTGCTGTTAGGCTTAACGTTGATAAAACAACCATCGCCATTGAAAATAATATCTTTTTCATCGTTTTTTTTTCGTTTATTTTATTGTTTCGTGGTGCAAATTACAAATAGTGCGCCAAATACATTAACCGTTTATCCCTTTTTAAAGTCTTTTAACCTTTATCCTCCCGTAATTAGTCGATAAATATCATTTCCGTTCGCGTAAAGAAGGAGTCCCATCAGAATAAAAAATCCAATATACTGTGCTGTCTCCAATACTTTTTGAGGTGCTTCTTTTCCTCTTACCATTTCGTAGATTAAGAAAACAACGTGTCCTCCGTCTAAAGCTGGAATTGGCAAAATATTCATGAAAGCTAGGATAATAGAAATAAGTGCAGTATTTAACCAAAACTTTTCCCAATCCCACGCTGCGGGAAACATATTTCCGATTGCTCCAAACCCACCGATTGAAGTCGCACCTTTCTTTGTGAACAAAAATTTCATCTGACCCACATAATCCGACAGAGTAGTATAACCTCTTGCAATTCCGCGACTAAAGCTTTGTCCGAAAGAATAATTGATTTGACGAATTTTGGAATTATCAATTAGTTTATGCCCAGTGAACACGATTCCTATTGTACCTTTTGAAGAAATTTCAGGAGTTAGTGTAACATTCTCTCCACCCCTTCGAACAACCACTTCAATAGTTTCGTTGGCGTGTGGCTCCATCGTAGAAACAATTTCATCAGACAACACTTTACTTCCTGCAATGGAAACAAAAACATCACCTTTTTTAAACCCCGCTTTATCACCACTTTTACCTGGAGTTACTGAATCAATAATTCCAGTTGCGCGTAAATTAAAAGCTGGAAACGCACCGTTTTCAAACATTTCATATTCAACGCCATCTGGAAGTGTGATGGTTTCAATTTTTCCGTCTGGACGTTGTACCTTTAATTTGTATTCATCGCGCAAGAAAATACCATTGTTGATATCGTTAATATGTGTAACTTCCTTTCCGTTAATAGCTAAAATATTATCTCCAGAATGCAAATCATATTTTTCCATGTAAGGATGAATGGATAAACCAGAAGCTAGATCTTTGGTGTGAATTTGTTCTTCTCCCCAAGCAAAAACAACAAACATGTATATAACGATTCCAGCAATTAAATTTACAACAACACCTCCAATCATAACGATTAATCGTTGCCAAGCCGGTTTTGCCCTAAATTCCCACGGTTGAACAGGCTGTGCCATTTGTTCTTTATCCATGGATTCATCCACCATCCCAGCAATTTTCACATAACCACCAAGTGGCAACCATCCAATTCCCCATTCGGTTTCTCCAATTTTTTTCTTAACCAAAGAAAACCAAGGATTGAAAAATAAGTAAAACTTCTCTACTCGAATTTTAAAGTATCGCGCAGCCAAGTAATGTCCAAATTCGTGTATAGTAACCAAGAATGCAAGTGATACAATTAACTGTGCAGCTTTAATCAGAAAATCCATAAATTATTTTTTTAATACGTGCAAATATAGCCAATTAGTTAGAAGCCTCTTCTACATTGAAATAGTCATTTTCTTCGAAGTAAGAAATCATTGCTTCTTTGATTAGATGTTGTTGTTCTCTATCGTTTAAAGGCGGTAATTCTTGAACAAGGTTGAAGTGAGGCCAACCTTCATTATCGTGCTTGTCGAATTTATAATATCCGTAAGGCTCAAGCAAGGTGCAAATTGCAATATGCAGAACGTCTGTTTTTTCCTGCTTGGAAAATTCCTTGTAGCCCATTCCCAGCTCATTCACACCAATCAAAAACAAAATAGCTTGAACATCCATTCCCTCACCAAATTTTTTTTCCAATTCGGTTTTTACTTTTTGAAAGCGTAATTCCACATCGTAATCCATGAAACAAAATTAACCAATCAATTCCAATTTGTTCGCTTTTTAAGCACAGTATTAGTACCTTCGAAAAAAAAAGTAAATTTCATGAAAAAGGGTATATATATTACTTCATTTATTGCGCTAGGATTAATAATGTCCGCGTGTAAAGGCGAATCTGAATCAGCAGCAGAATCAATTGATAATTCACAAGCGGCATGTTTTTATTCCTACAATGAAGGAGCTACAACGTTTGAGTGGACGGCATTTAAAACGAACGATAAAACACCAGTTAAAGGTGGATTTAATGAAATTTCGGTTGAAAGCGAAGCTTCAGACGATCCTATAGCTGTATTGGAATCAATAACTTTTTCTATGAAAACGTCTTCTGTAGAAACGAATGATGAAAGTAGAAACGGAAAGGTGGCAACGTTTTTTTTCGAAACAATAAACACAGCAACTATTGAAGGAAAGATAAAATCAATTGGAAAAGACGGTAAAGCGATTGTTTCTGTTACTATGAATGGAATAACCATTGATGTTAAGGGTGATTACACGTTAAAAGGAGGAGACTTTTCATTTAATTCTACAATTGATGTTTCTTCATGGAATGCGCTAGAGGGAATTAAAGCGTTAAATGCGGAATGCAATGAATTGCACAAAGGCAAAGATGGTGTTTCCAAATTATGGTCTGAAGTTGATCTTTCGTTTACTACTTCTCTCTCTTCGGATTGTGACTAAACCAATAGAATGAATTTTCTTGATATTGTTATTATTTGTCTAGTAGGATGGGCGGCTTGGAAAGGGTTTAAAAAAGGATTCATAATTGAATTGTTTACTTTTTTGGCGCTTTTTATTGGACTCTATGCGGGAATTCACTTTTCGGATATGGTTTCTGAATTCTTTATGGAAAAAATGGATTTGGAACCGTCCTCGTATCTACCAATTGTTTCTTTTGCGATTGTGTTTTTGGCAATTGGAGCGATGATTTATTTTGGAGGAAAAGCATTGGAAAAAGTGATCAAAGTAGTTCAGTTGAGTTTGGTGAACAAATTATTTGGTATATTTTTCTCTGTTATTAAAATGATTTTTATTGTTGGAGCAGTGCTGTTGATGGCGGAGTCTTATGATGAAAAAAACGACTTCGTTTCTCAAGAATCCAAAGAAGCATCGTTACTTTATTACCCTTTTCAGAACATGGTTTCTTTTTGTATTCCAGCCTTTGAGGAAAGTACACTTTTCTTGAAAAATGTGTTGTTGGAAGAGGGTGAAAAACAGGTTGTAGATTCAGTGTCAGAAAATTGATTCGAAAGAAATTTTTTTAAGCCTTTTTAGCGAACATAAAATATTCTGACCGCAAGGAGTTTAACTATTGTATTTCCCAATTAAAACACTAACTTTGCGCCCTCGAATAATTGAATTATGTCAACAGGTGTAAAAATATTTTCTGGAAGTGCTTCAAGGGAGTTGTCCGAAAGCATTGCTGCCGCTTATGGTGTAAAACTAGGAGATGTAAAGGTTACACACTTTAGTGATGGAGAATTTCAACCGTCATTTGAAGAAACTGTGCGTGGTCAAGATGTTTTTATTATTCAGTCTACAATGCCTCCGGCAGACAATTTATTTGAGCTTTTATTAATGGTAGATGCAGCGCGTAGAGCGTCTGCGCGAAAAATCATTGTTGTTTTACCTTACTTTGGTTTTGCTCGTCAAGACAGAAAAGACAAACCGAGGGTAGCAATTGGGGCAAAATTAGTGGCAAACATGTTAATGGCTGCTGGTATTGATCGAATTATGACAATGGACTTGCATGCTGATCAAATTCAAGGTTTCTTTGAAGTTCCAGTAGATCATTTGTTTGGTTCAACGATTTTTTACCCGGAAATAGAAAAATTAAACACAGGAAATTTAATCATGGCGGCTCCAGATGCTGGAGGTGCTAAAAGATCAAATTCATACGCAAAACGTTTGGATGTTGGATTGGCTTTGTGTCATAAACAACGTAAAAAAGCAAATGAAGTAGCAGAAATGACCGTAATTGGTGATGTAAAAGGCAAAGATGTTATTTTGGTTGATGATATGTGCGATACGGCAGGAACATTAACGAAAGCGGCAGACTTATTTATGGAAAAAGGAGCGAACAGTGTTCGTGCTTTTTGTACACATGCAGTTTTATCTGGTCCGGCATACGAACGCCTTACCAATTCAAAAATTACAGAGTTGATTGTAACAGATACAATTCCTTTGAAACAACCACACGATAAAATTCGTGTAATCAGCACTGCAGATTTATTTGCAGATGTTATCAGAAGAATGGTCAACAATCAATCTATTAGTTCACATTTTATAATATCATAAATAAAAACAAACAATAATGAAAAAAGTGCAATTGAGCGGTTCGTTAAGAGCGAACGTAGGGAAAAAGGCCACAAATGCTGTTAGAAATGCAGGTAATGTGCCTTGTGTACTTTATGGATCAGGTGAACAAACTCACTTTTCTGTAAGGTCAATAGACATGGAGAAAATTATTTTTTCACCAGACGTTTACGAAATTGAGTTAGACATCGATGGTAAAAAAGCATCAGCAATTATTCAAGCGAAACAAATGCATCCGGTGAGAGATACTCCAATGCATATCGACTTCTTGGAGTTAGACGCGAAAAAACCAGTAAAAGTTAGCTTACCAATTCGTACAGTTGGATCTCCAATTGGAGTAATGAATGGTGGTAAATTGAGAGAACCATATAGAAGTTTAAGAGTTGTTGGTTTGCCAGGAAATCTTCCTGATGCAATTACAATTGACATCGCGAAATTAAGAATTGGTCACTCAATTCGTGTTTCAGATTTAAACCCTGAAGGTCTAGAGTTTTTAGAGCCAGCAAATGCAGTTGTAGTAGCCGTTAAAATGGCAAGAGGTGCAGCGGCAGACGATGAAGATGAGGATGAAGAAGAAGGAACAACTGAAGAAGGAGCAGCTGATGCACCTGCTGAAGAAGGAGCTGAAGGATAATCTTAACTTCAATAAAATTGAGAACCCAGTAACATTGTTGCTGGGTTTTTTTATTGTATGCTTTTTACCTCTAATGCATTAAGAAAAATGAACGTGGTTTTTCGAAAGTTATGCACCCAAAGGTTGATAACATTCATTACATGGGCATCTTAGCGTTCTTGGGTTTCAGTAATGGGCTTTCTTAGTTTCTATGACGCAAAACATAGCCGACTAAAACGACTCCCCAAACGAAACGTAAAAACCATTGTTTCCATTTGCTCCAATAGCATAATCAAGGCGTAAACTTGTATTGGCCCTTTTGTCAACTAAAACGCGAAGACCAACACCGGCATTTGGTTGTATTGTTCTAACATCGAATTTGCTTATAGTTGGATAAACGTTAGAGACTCCAACAAATGCCGCGATTCCAATTCTCCAAAACAAATGAGCCCTGAATTCCGATTGCAGAGAGGAAAGGTTTTTATCTCTATATCGACCGAAGCGGTACCCACGGGCAATGTTATCACCTCCAATGCTTGAATAATCAAAAAATGCGGGTGTTCCGGCGACCATTTTGTTCAGGAAACGAGAGGCAAAGGTAAAGCGAGACTTCCATGTTTTGTAATATCTGCCATCTAAGCTTCCCTCGAAATAATTGTTTTTTGAAAGGCTATACCCAACACTTGCTTTTAAGAACCAACCATCGGTGGCTGTGAGAATGTTATTTCGCGAATCTTTTAATACGGTTATGCCAAATCCAATTGCTTGGGTATTCGTTAATTCATTGTAGAATAATGAATCCTTGATTTTGACCTTTGAATAATCAGAATACTTTAGGTTAATTCCCGAAAAGAGCTTGGGGCCAATTTTTTTATACATATTTCCTTGAAATACGAATCGATTACTGTTGAATAGTACTTTATTCGAAACCGGAGTTCTAGGACCAATTCCGTAATAAAAGTCAGGGTAAATAGAGTAATGAATAATTCCATCCGTGAACCAGGCTTCATCCTTTAGGAAATAACTCCAAATGTTTTCTATAATAAGCTGTTTATTTAGCGTATAAATAAATTTGATTTTTGCATTTGAAAGTCGTGTATTGGTGTCGTTGTGCATATTGAATGAAAACAAACAACCAGCACCAATAGAACCACTGGTTTCTGGTGTATAACCAAAAGAAGGAAAGGGTAAAACTTTTAATCGTTTGTAATCTGTGGTGTCTTGACTTGTTGCCTGGAAGCTTATTATAAAGAGTAAAGAAATAAGTTTGACCTTTAGCATTAAGTGTTTCTTACATCAAAAAGCCGTTGACTTCTTTAATTGGTAATGGAATATTCGTGTCATTAATCATCTCACGCAGGTCAATTTCGATTCCAACAGCTATCGATGTAATTGGAACATCATTGTAGGTTCCTTCAAAAGGATTTTCAGAATAATCACCAATTTTTTCCATGAGGAAAAACACCCAAATAATTAGTCCAGAAAAGAAAGGAGACAGCCAAAACACCCATTGATCATAAGTGCCAAACACATCCAATAATCCAAGTGGAACGAATGCTGAAAACACAACTGTTAACCATAGTGCAGTCGAAGCATATTGACGTGGAAACGGAAAGTTTTTAATGCGTTCCGCTTTTCCTTGCTCATCGTAAAAAGCTTTGATAAGCGCGTGAAATTCCATGTGGCGAAAGTCTTCAAAATAGTCGGCATCTTTTAGTTCCTGCAATCTTTTTGATTGTATTGCCATGATTTGTGTCGCAACATTCGACTTCGAAAGAACAGCAACGATTTCTTTTTCGCTTAGATAGGCAGATAGCTTTTGATTTAACTCAGAGGTATAGTTTTCACAAACTGTGGGAGAATAAATACTGTTTAATCTGTTTTCTGTATGTTCCCATTCACGACTTAATCGCAATTGGTAACGCAAAGCTGTCAACCAGGCAATATGTCTATAAATTAATTCTTTTTTGATTTCCTCCTGGTTTTCTCCTTGAACAAAAGTATCTACCTGTCTCTTATACACATCTGACGCTGCCGACGATCTACTCTGTGTAGAT
>CAJXRM010000027.1 GCA_913059205.1 uncultured Flavobacteriales bacterium | reverse complement strand
CGAGATTTCTGCCTGTCTCGTGGGCTCGGAGATGTGTATAAGAGACAGGCAGGAGCAGCGGGTGCGATTGGACCACAAGGGCCAGCAGGACCAGCAGGAGCAGCGGGAACCCCAGGAGTTGATGGTATTGATGGTGCGGTAGGGCCTCAAGGTCCAGCGGGACCAGCAGGACCGACATGGACTTTAGTGGCGCCAACTTTTAACACAAACGGGACAATGGTCGTTAACGGAACCGCTGGATCAGGCGGTCCTGTAACTTCTGCAAATGGTGCATGGTTAACAGCAGGAAATACAGCAATTGCAGCCAATTATATTGGAACAAATAACGCAATCGATTTTAGAATGTATTCCAATGGAGTTGAACGTATGACATTAGAGTCAAATGGCAATATTGGTATTCGAACAGTAACTCCAGCCAATATGTTTCAAATGACAAATGGTGGTGCAGCCGTAGGTGCTACTGCAATGGCCTCTTACAATAATTTGGGAGCTGATGGAGTATCTATATCTGGATATAATCAGGGTACTGCCAACGGTTACAATGGTATCGAGGGAATTACTGGATATAATGGAACAGGTTTCATTCCGGCAGGAGTATTTGGGTTAGGAATATATCAAGGAGCTAATCTTTCTCCAACGATTGGAGTTAGAGGTGCTTCCAATGAATGGCAAGGAACTGGAGTAAGAGGTTCTCGTTTCAACAGTGGAGGTGCTAATACTGGATGGGGAGGAGAATTTTATGATGATCTTGGTTATACTGGGTTTCTTGGAACGATTTCAGATGAACGAACGAAAAAAGATATTGTAACAATCAATAATGCTACCGAACTTATCATGAAGCTTAAGCCAGTAACCTATAATTATGATCTAGATAAATTTCCAAATATGGGATTAAATAGTGGCTTGGAATATGGTTTTATATCTCAAGAGGTACAAGCTGTTATTCCCGAAATAACTAGAATAAAAACCTTCGATACACAAGCCTGTGTTGAAGTAAATCCTAACGAAGCTCTTAAAAACAACAAAGAAGAGTTTGTAGTAATGGATTACACTCGAATAATTCCGATTCTAACAAAAGCAATTCAGGAACAACAAGTTATTATCGAAAAATTAGAACAAAGAATTAATGAATTAGAAAATAAATAAAAGGAAAAAAGCCATTCTTTAACTTGAATGGCTTTTTTTTAATTCTTCTATAGGCGAGCCTACTCCACAAAATCCATATCGGTATTGTGCGTTTCAGAAATCGTTAAAGCTGAATAAATGGCCAAACTAAAAGCAATTACTCCTACAACTATTGCTGCATTTATAACTCCACTTTCTGGCTTAAGGCAATCAAAAAGTAATACCATCAAGGGCAAACTGCCTCTGACCATATTTGGAATGGTGGTTGCTGCCGTAGAACGAATATTTGTTCCAAATTGTTCAGCTCCCAGGGTAACGAACATTGCCCAGTATCCTGTTCCTAATCCCAACCAACCCATAAAGAAATAATACCCATTGGCTGAAGTTGCAAATCCCGACACCAAAAGAATAACACCTACCATAGTAAAAACAAGCATCCAAAAAATTGCCATTTTTCTAGAATGCAATAAGTGACTGATAAATCCGCTCGCAAAATCACCCGCCGATATTCCAACATAGGCCCACATGATACACAATCCAGGATCCAAATCTCCTTTTATTCCTAATGGCTCTGCGAATTGATTTCCAAAAAAAGCAAATATTCCAATACAAAACCAGGTAGGAAGTCCAATTGCGATACATTTCATGTAGCGAATAAATCGATCTTTATTGGTGAAAAACGAAATGAAATTTCCCTTTTTCACTTCAACTTTAGCAACAATATCCTTGTAAATACCCGACTCTACAACTCCAACTCGAAGTAGCAATAACGCCAAACCTAAACCTCCTCCTATAAAATAAGTCGTCGTCCAATCACCTGATATGCCAACGGTCAACTTTGCAACCACTGCCCCTAACAAACCAAAACCTGCTACAATTGAAGTTCCAATTGCTCGTAACTCTTTTGGCAACGATTCTGAAACCAGCGTAATTCCGGCTCCAAGCTCACCCGCTAAACCTATTCCGGCAATAAATCGTAAGATACAGTACAAGGCTCCTGAATCCATGAACTGCATTTGAGGTAAAAATCCACAGGCGATATTCGCGAGAGAATAAACTAAGATAGAACCAAATAATACTGAAAGTCTTCCTTTTTTATCACCGAAAACTCCCCAAAAAATACCTCCCAACAACAAACCAAACATTTGCCAATTCAATACCATTGATCCGACTGTGTCTGGATCAAGTCCCAAATCTTGTAAGCTTTCAACTCTAACAATTCCAAAAATGATTAAATCATAAATATCCACGAAGTAGCCCAATGCCGCAACAACAACTGGTAAACTAAACAAAAATTTAAGTTTCTGCTTTGAAGTAAATGTTTTCATATTCACGAATATAACAACTATTCAATACTTTAATATCACTCATACATTTCAAACTAAGTCTTTCTTGCTATCTTCGTTTTATGCTTTTAAAAGACAGTTTTATGCAACGCGGAATTGATTTGGCTTTGTTAGGTCAAGGAAAAGTTGCACCAAACCCTCTTGTCGGAGCTGTTATTGTTCATAATGACATAATTATTGGAGAAGGTTACCATCAAGAATTCGGTAAATCTCATGCAGAAGTAAATGCTATCCAGTGTGTTTCAGACAAATCACTATTATCAGAATCCACAATTTATGTTACTCTTGAGCCTTGTGCTCATTTCGGAAAAACACCTCCATGTGCCGACCTAATAGTCAAGCATCGATTTAAAAGAGTTGTTATTGGGTGTATTGATACGTTTTCTAAAGTAAAAGGAAAAGGCATAGCGCATCTTGAAAAAAATGGAATTGATGTTCAGGTTGGATGTCTGGAAAATGAATGTCGAGAACTTAACGAACATTTTTTTACGTTTCACGAGAAAAAAAGACCCTATGTTTTTCTAAAATGGGCTCAAACAATAAATGGAAAATTAGACAATGGAGATTCAAACGGTGCGATAACTTGGATTTCATCTCCTGAAAGTCAAACATTGGTTCATTCATGGCGAAATAAATATCAGGCAATTTTAATTGGTAGAAAAACGGTTGAAAATGACAATCCCAGCTTAACTGTGAGGGCAGTCACCGGAACGAACCCGATTCGAATTATTTTGGATTCTAATCTAACATTGATTTCAAATTATTCTATTTTTAATTCTGATTCCCGTACGCTGGTTTTAAACCTAAAAAAATCGGAAAATAAAAACGGGATCGAATTCATTCAACTAGAAGATATGCGTCCGACATCCATTTTAAATGCGCTTTATAAATTAAACATTATTTCGGTTTTAATTGAAGGAGGCGCTCAAACGCTTCAATCCTTTATTGATGCTGAACTTTGGGATGAGGCAGCCATAATAACTGGCGCTTCGACATTTGAAAAAGGTACAGATGCCCCAGAAATAAAAACTAAAATTAAGCATTCATTCGAGTACTTTGGAGATACCGTTTCTATGTATTCAAAAAACAATTAAAATGAAAATACATCCCATTAATACAGGAAATTTTAAGTTAGACGGAGGAGCAATGTTTGGAGTTGTTCCTAAATCTTTATGGTCACGAACAAATCCAGCCGACTCGAATAACATGTGTGATTGGTCCATGAGATGCATGCTAATCGAAGATGAAGACCGTTTAATTTTAATTGACACTGGAATTGGAGATAAACAGGATGAAAAATTCTTCTCTCACTTCTATTTGTCCGACAAAAATATCTTTGAACCCAATTTAAAGAAACTAGGTTTTAGTGTGGACGACGTTACAGATGTGTTTTTAACTCATTTGCATTTCGACCATTGTGGCGGCGCCATTAAAAGAACTAAAGATGGAAAAGGGTTTGAGCCAGTTTTCAAAAACGCGACTTATTGGAGTACCGAAAAACATTGGAAATGGGCAACCGAACCAAATGCGCGTGAAAAAGCATCTTTTTTAAAGGAAAATATACTTCCAATAGAAGAAAGTGGACAATTAAAGTTCATTGAACGACAAGGTGATTATACAAAAAATGTATTCAATAATTTTGATGTTCTTTTTGTCGACGGTCACACAGAAAGTATGATGATTCCACATATCCATTATAAAGAAAAAACACTGATTTTCATGGCGGATTTACTTCCAAGCGTCGGGCATCTTCCACTACCGTATGTGATGGGTTACGACACCCGACCTTTAATTACATTAGACGAAAAAGAACGATTCCTTTCTAATGCAGTTAACAACGACGCAATATTATTTTTAGAACACGACTTCTACAACGAATGTTGTACTTTGCAACAAACAGAAAGAGGCGTTCGGTTAAAAGAGACCTTTAATTTCTCAGATTTATTTTGATTTTTTACTATATTCAAGATTCCTAAGCTAAATAACATGGACAAATACCTACTCGAAATTCTTAAAAACGTTAATACGATTATCATACCTGGACTTGGTGCACTTACAATTACCAACCACGATACTGGTGAAATTATGTTCATGTCCTACCTAAAACATGATGACGGTAAATTGACGCAATATATTGTAGAAAATGAAGGCTTTGAGGAGCTTGAAGCGAAAAACCTTATTGCGAAATATGTTCGTGAGATTCAATTGACAGTGGATAAGGGAGAAAGTTATGATATGTTTCAATTTGGTTCATTTGTCAAAGATGGGGATGATATTGATTTTAAAAATTGGGAAGGTGATAAAGCAATATCGCAAGATGCAACCATTGAGGAAAAAGAGGTAATAACCGAGCCGGTGACTGAAGAACCTGCGGTTGTTGAACCAACTCCTGTGATAGAAACAGTTGAAGAAAAAGAAATTAAAGAAGTTACACCTCCTATAATTGAAGAAAAAGCTGAGCCAGTTGTCCTTCAGTTAAAAGAGGATGAGCCAAAAAAAGAATTAAATATTTTAGAAAAAGAAGAACGTGCGGCTACAGCAGAAAAGCTCGATAAGCTTCGAAAAAACAAAGAATCTAAACCCGCGAAAAAGAAAAAAGGTGTGGGCTTTTGGATGCTCATGACCTTAATTGTATTGATCCTAGCAGGTGGAACATATTTCGGAATGAACTACGACAGGCTAAAACAACATGTTCCATTTCTTGCGGATAAAAAAGAAGTTAAAAAAGAACCAGTAGTTAATGAAAATGAAACTTCTGACAATTCAAGCGAAGAGGATAAATCCACCGAAGAACCTGAAGTTGAAGAAGAAATTATCCCCGAACCAATTGAGCCTGAAGTAAATGAAAAACCTACAAGTAACTTCTCAAATAATGGCGATTTACCGTTTCATATTATAGCTGGAGCTTTCGGATCAGAAGCAAACGCAAACCGACTTGGTGAAAAATTAAAGTCAGAAGGTTACAACGTAAAAGTTGGGCCCGGGCGAGGAATGACATTGGTAAGTATAAAATCCTTCAGTACTCGAGAAGAAGCACAAAAAGGACTAAACGAATTACAAACGGTTGCACCAAATGGATGGGTGTACGAATGGAAATAATTGGTTGAATTAGATTTTTTGGATCAAGTCGACCAATCTATTTGAGTATCCAGCCTCGTTGTCATACCAACCAACGACCTTTACCATATTTCCTATAACACTTGTTAATTCAGCATCGAAAATACAACTGTTTGAATCCCCAATAATGTCCACTGAAACAATTGGATCTGAAGTGAACGACATTATTCCTTTCAAGTAGGTTTCCGAGGCTTTTTTCATCGCTTCATTAATCTGAGCTTCAGTCGGTGGATTTTTCACCACGAACGTCAAATCAGTCATTGAACCATCTGGAACAGGAACACGAACTCCACAACCTCCGATATGGCCTTCCAGCTCTGGGAAAATTTTCGCCAAGGCTTTTGCCGCTCCAGTTGAAGTGGGCACAATTGATTCTGCTGCTGCCCTAGCGCGTCTTAAATCCGAATGTGGTGCATCATGCAGTTTCTGGTCTGAGGTATAACTATGTACCGTTGTAATGAACGCACTTTCTATTTTACATAAATCCTTCATCACTTGAACCATTGGAGCTGCAGAATTCGTTGTACAGGATGCATTCGAAATGATATTGTCTTGAGATTCAATTAAATGATCATTAATCCCTACAACCACGGTTCTGATATCACTGTCTGAAGCAGGCGCGGATAAAACAACTTTCTTTGCTCCACCAACGAAGTGCTTTGAAGCGAGCTCCCTTGTTCTAAAAATACCTGTCGATTCCAATACTATTTCAACTCCATATTGAGACCATGGTATATTTTCTGGATTTCTTTCGGCTAAAAAAACAATTTTCTTTCCATTTTTAAACTCAATTGAATTATTCACAATCGTAAATTCATGTTTTAAGCCTCTATGGATGCTGTCGTATTTTAATAAATGCGCCAAAGTCTTTACATCTGCTAGATCATTTACCACGGCAACATCTACATTTGGATTGTCTAATGTCAAGCGTGTGAAATATCTTCCTATCCTTCCGAAACCATTCACTCCTACAACTTTCATATCACTACATTTTTTATATAACGTAAATGTAATCACTTAACGTATACAATCAAAAAAGGGCACTCAATATGAGCGCCCTTTTAACAACTATTATGTCGTTTTATTTTA
The DNA here is from genome assembly GCA_913059205.1 of uncultured Flavobacteriales bacterium. Lineage (GTDB taxonomy): Bacteria > Bacteroidota > Bacteroidia > Flavobacteriales_D > Crocinitomicaceae > UBA4466. The sequence goes on along the minus strand of CAJXRM010000027.1, from coordinate 28,129 downwards.
CAACTTGGATAAATCCATGTTTTTGAATTTCCTGATCACCATCCGTTTTGGCGTTAATCAAATAAAAATAAGTTCCTTCTTCAACATATAAACCACTTTTATCTTTTCCATTCCAACCGCACAAATCAATATGATCATCGCATTCGAACACGATATTACCCCATCTATTAGTAATCGAAAGTTCATATTCTTTGATACCGTCTGAGTTCGGATACCAAATAGAATTTGGCGAACCTGACGCCAACGAAATTACATTCGGAGCATCCACAAAACAATTCTTAATTCCCAAAGTAAATCCTTCGGTAGCAGTGTGACAAACATTAGTCAATGTGACCTCATAATAACCTGCTTCTGCAAAGTCCTGACTCGGTCCAAAAGCACCATTACTCCATGTGTACTGTGTCACGTCAACATTTTCATTCGGTGCGTCATAATGAAGTATTGAGCCTTCACAAATAGTTGTATCGGGCAAGTGAGTCCATGGGTAATCCGGGTAATAAATCTCCGAACTTATTGCCGTATTACACGCATTATCAGTAAAGGTTACTGTGTATGTGCCGGGGGTCGATGTATAAATCAACGGATTCTCCACGTTAGCAGAAGGACTAAAATGGATTGATGTATCCGCAGCTGACCAAACTCCTCCGTTATACGACACGGTTCCGTTCACAAAATAGTTATGAAAACAACCAATTGTATCTGTAAAAATTATTGGCTGAGGCAAAACATAAAGTGACACCGTTGTATCATAAACACAACCGAAATCATCAGTTACGACGAACGTATAGTCATGGTAACCTGGCGTATTTGGTTGAATCACAATTAATGTGTCATTCTGACCAGATACAATTGTTGGGTCATCCAACCATTCTTCCGTAGCAATGGTATTCTGATATCCTGCTAAGCCTGTAAAAAATGAAGGGTCAAAATACAATCCCCATTCAAAAATATAACCATCATCAGTTCCAAGATTATCTTGAACAATAATGGTCCACTGACCATTTACTGGACATCCTGCAAATCCTGCAAAAGAAGACTCTGGTTCATAAACAACACTTGGATCCATAGAGTTTCCAGCAGACAACGGCACTGGTTGTCCTGGTGGATTAGCTGGCACTGCTGCAACTGGCACAGTATTTCCTAAATTTGCAGTCATAGAACCTCCTATAGTATTAAAATCTGAACTGAAACAATATTCCCATCCAATTCCAGCACCGCCGCCACCGATATCATCGTAAGGGTGTCCAAGATAAGTTCCTCCTCCACTATTTCCTCCGGGAATAAAACCGGGATTATATGAATTCATTAAAGGAACTTGGGTACCATTTGGACATTCCAAAGCGATTTCCAAATCACCCATATACGAGTGTTCCATAGTAATACAAACTTGATTTAAATCTTGTGAATTTGAGATTGTACTTCCCGCAGGAAAACCACCGATTGTAATAGGAGCGTTATACACAGCTCCGGAACCATCCGGTAAATAAGTTAAACCGGCAAACGATCCTCCTAATTCAAAACTTCCTCCTGGAATATCAACACCCACGGTATCTGTTGCAGTTGTTCCTCCTACTAAAAAAGTATTTGACCCTAAACAAACCGTATCCTGTTGAGGCCCTGTTCCAGTAAAAAGTGGTTGTTGAGAAACCCTGACTTTACATAACATTCTTTCTATTTGAGGGAAGTTGTCAGTAATTTTCAAATCAACTAAAAATCCATTTCTCGAAGGAGGTGTAAACCAAATTGAATCATTGTTTGGAAAAGTTCCACCTGAACTAATATACCAATCGTAGTCAACATTGGTCAAGTTTTGCGAATACCCATAACCCGTATTCTCCATAGAATAAGGAAAGATTGGCTTCGCAATAAACAAAATACTATCACCAAAACACACATCAACATAGCCGGTGTCAATTGGATTTAAGGCATTTGGACCAACACCATTTACATATGCTTCAATGTGCGGGTCAAATGGTTGATTTGGATTTCCACATTGTGCATTTCCAATCCAACCTGTACCTTCATTCGCTCCATTTGAAATAAATACAACTGTTAAACAACCACTTGGATTGTTCCATGATGCCGTATAGGCGAAACCTCCTGGGTTGGTTGCAGAGTTGTGTGAACCAAGTAAAGGCGAACCTGTAGTCGGTCCATCATACACATAAATCGAATCCGATGCATGAACATCAAATTCAAATCCAGCGTTAATTGCAAAAGTGATTGTCATTTTGGTACCTTGATTAAGGTCAGGACAAAACACAGTTGTATCATTAAAATTTGCACTGTAATTTCCTGCACCACCATCATCAAAGAAGTTATTTGATCCAACTCCAAAAGTACTACAATCTGCTGGTGAGGCCTGGGTATAACCAACATCACCCATTACTACGTTTTGCGCAATACTTGAAGAAATCAATCCAAATACAGCTAAAAAAGAAAATGCGATTTTATTAAAGTTCTTCATCTTAATTAATTTTCAATTCATTCATTAAAACTCCTTTTGATTTTACCACCAAAAGCTTGTCTTGTCCTTTAATTTTAAAATATTGATTCATTTCCAATATTTCTAAATTTAAATCGATATACGTTTGATTCTTTTTTGGCGCGTCAATTTCAACAAAAACATCGCCTTTTTCACTTGCATAATTTGCGATATACATGCCTTTGTCAAGAGCATAAGTCATAATTAACAAGTCATTTGGATTGTTTAATTCGATTGCACTTAATTGACTAACTGAATATTTCGTTAATAACCGTTTGTCCATTTTCTGTTGAGACCAAGAAACATTTGACAGAAAAATGATAAAAAGAAGACTAGAGAGTAATTTCATATATACGTTTTTTGTTACTAATAAGAAGACGAAGATTGTGCATAAATAGTTGCAAATTGATAATAACCTTACGAATTCTTGAACCCTAAATCTAATAATATAAATTAATTTTGTCCCAACAACACAAGAATTATTACCGTTTTATGGAGACTCAAGAATTAAAAAAAATTGCATCACAAGTTAGAAGAGATATAGTAAGAATGGTATCTGCCGTTAGCTCAGGACACCCTGGTGGTTCGCTCGGATGTGCGGATTTTTTAACTGTTATGTATTTTGACAAAATGAATCATTGCCCTTCACCATTTTCGATGGACGGAAAGAATGAAGATTTATTTTTCCTGTCGAACGGTCATATTTCTCCTGTTTTCTACAGTGTTTTGGCTCGAGCTGGTTATTTTCCGGTTGCTGATTTAAACGGTTTTAGAAAATTAGGTTCGAAATTGCAAGGTCACCCGTCAACGGATAAAAATTTACCTGGAGTTAGAATGGCATCTGGCTCACTTGGGCAGGGTTTATCAGTTGCAATCGGAGCAGCTGAAACAAAAAAATTAAATGGTGATAAGTCCATCGTTTACTGTTTGCACGGTGATGGAGAACTTCAAGAAGGTCAAATTTGGGAAGCTGCAATTTATGCTGCTGCGAAAAAAATTGATAACGTAATTGCAACTATTGATTATAACGGTAGGCAAATTGACGGAGATCTAGAAGATGTCATGTCGCTAGGAAATCTTTCTCAAAAATGGCATGCTTTTGGTTGGGATGTTCTGGAAATGGACGGGCACGACATGGATGATTTGAAGTCGACTTTAGACAAAGCGAAGTCAATGACAGGAAACGGCAAACCAATTGTAATCATAATGAAAACAGAAATGGGTCAAGGTGTTGATTACATGATGGGGACACACAAATGGCACGGTTCAGCTCCAAACGCAGAGCAATTAGAAAGTGCGTTAAACCAATTAGAAGAAACTTTAGGCGATTATTAATTGAAAAAAATTCTTTCCATAGCGTTTATTATTCTCAGTTCATTTTCTTTTGGACAAGAACAAATGACGCGTATACTCTTCATTCTTGATGCCTCCAACAGCATGAACGCGCGCTGGGGAGCACAAACTAGAATTGATGCGGCGAAAGAATTATTGGCGAAAACAGTAGATGATATTCACGATATCCCCAATTTGGAGATTGGACTTCGTGTATACGGTCATCAATCACCAATTACAGCAACATATCAGGATTGTAACGATACAAAACTAGAAGTTCCTTTTGGGAAAGATAATTTTGGTCAGGTAAAAGCGCGAATAAAATCTATTTATGCAAAGGGGACGACTCCAATTGCTCGATCATTGGAAGCGGCAGCAGGAGATTTTCCAGACAACACATCACGTAATATCATTATTTTAATTACTGACGGTCTAGAAGCCTGCGACAACGACCCTTGTGTCATAGCTAAAAAGCTAAAAGATAAAGGTGTGAATGTTACTCCTTTTGTAATTGGACTAGGAATGGATTTGTCTTATTTGGAGAAATTCAATTGTATTGGAACATATGCTGATGCCGAAACAAAAGAAGCTTTTACCAAAGTATTGGAGAATATTGTTTCAAAAGCACTTTTAAACACGACGGTTCAAATCAACTTAAACGACATTCATAAAAGTCCAAAAGAAACAGATGTCACAATGTTTTTATACGAAGCTGGAACGACCAATTTAAAATATACATTCACACATACTATAAATAAGTATGGAAATCCTGACACCTTAATTATCGATCCTAAATTCAAGTATGACTTAGTGGTAAATACGACTCCTCGTGTTGAAAAGAAAAACATCACTATTCAGCGAAATGTTCACAACACAATTAGTGTTGACTCGCCGCAAGGTTATTTAAAAATTCGTTTTTCTAATGCAGATCGACAATATCAGGTTGATGCCCGAGTAATGCTTGCGGAAACGGAAAAAACGTTGAATACTCAAAAAATCAGCGAAACGGAAAAATACATTGTCGGGAAGTATGACATCGAAATATTGACTTTACCGCGAATTTATATCACAACAGATATTGAACAAAGTAGCACCTCAACACTAAATATTTCTGCACCTGGGTTTTTTAATTATTCCACAGGACAGCCAGTTGTCGGTCAAATTTTCTCACAAAATAGTAATGGAAGTTGGGATTGGGTGTGTAACCTAGATGAAAATTCACGATCGGGTGAATTCCAATTGCAACCAGGAGCTTATCGAATTGTGTATCGTCAATCACAATTAAAATCATCGACTTATACGATGGAACAAAATTTCAGAATTAATTCAAACAAAACAGTATCATTAAGGTTATGACAAAGGCAATCAACATTGAAGTTTTAGGTAAAAAAGACACGCGCTCTGGTTTTGGAGAAGGTCTTTTAGAAGTTGGTAAAAAAAATAAACACGTTGTTGCGTTATGTGCGGATTTAACTGGTTCGTTAAAAATGAATGCTTTTGAAGATGAATTTCCAGAGCGTTTTTTCCAAGTTGGAATTGCAGAAGCAAACATGATGAGTATGGCTGCGGGAATGACTATAGGTGGGAAAATTCCGTATACTGGAACATTCGCAAACTTTTCAACTGGTCGTGTTTACGACCAAATTCGTCAGTCGATTGCTTATTCTAAAAAGAACGTAAAAATCTGTGCTTCTCATGCTGGATTGACATTGGGTGAAGACGGTGCAACTCATCAAATATTAGAGGACATCGGAATGATGAAGATGTTACCAAATATGACTGTTATCGTTCCTTGTGATTTTAACCAAACGAAACAAGCTACAATTGCAATTGCTGAACATGAAGGTCCAGTTTATTTGCGTTTTGGTCGTCCTTCGGTTCCTATTTTTGTGAAACCTGATGCAAATTTCCAAATCGGAAAAGCGGATCAAATAATAGAAGGAAGTGATGTTACAATTATCGCTTGTGGTCACTTGGTATGGAAATCAATAGAAGCTGCTCAAATTTTAGCGGAAAAAGGTATTTCTGCTGAAGTAATCAACATGCACACCATTAAACCATTGGATGAAAAAGCAATTTTGACTTCAATCGCCAAAACAAAATGTGTTGTTACAGCAGAGGAACATATGATTAACGGTGGTTTAGGTGATTCTGTAGCTCAAGTTATCTCTAGAAACAATCCAACTCCTCAAGAATATGTGGGAGTAGATGATTCATTTGGCGAAAGTGGAACTCCTGACGAATTGATGACTAAATATCATATCGATACACAAGATGTTGTAGATGCAGCATTGCGCGTAATTAAACGTAAATAATGCATGGCCCTCGATGATAAAACTATAATTCAACTTTTCCATCGAGGAGGAAAACACACCAATGCAGCATTTAAGGAGATTGTGGCTGTTTACGGTCCACGTTTATATGCACAAATTCGTTCCATTGCTAGAAGTCACGAATTAACCAATGATATACTTCAAAACGTTTTCGTAAAAGTCTTTCAGAACCTAAATGAATTCAATCAAGAATCTACACTTTACACGTGGATGTATCGCATTGCGCGCAACGAAACCTTGAACTTTCTGGATAAAGAAAATAGACGAACTGGAATTGACATCGATCCACCGCTATTAGAAATTCTAGCCGGAGGTCGTAACCCTGATGTTCTTGACGAAGAAAAAATCAGTGAACTTCTATTTAAAGCAATTGATACTCTCCCCGAAAAACAACGTCAAGTTTTTGAATTAAAATATTTGCAAGAGCTTCACTATTCAGAAATTTCGAAATTACTGGACACTTCTGAAGGTTCGTTAAAAGCCAGTTTTCATCATGCGCGACAAAAAATTGAAACTTTTTTACGCAATCAATTAAACCTTTGATCTTCGAATCAATCTAAGATATCGTATGGAAAATCCAAACAACATATTCGACCAAGTTCAAAAGCGGAAAATAGACATTCCAGAAAGCACCTATTTTGATGCTATGGCGGACACTATTCTAAGTCAACAAGCACCGAAAATTGTTCCTTTGTATAAAAAGCCTTTGGTGTGGATTTCTAGTGCAGCGGCAGTTGCTTTAATCGCTATTACTGTTCAACTTTCGACTTCAACAGAGGAAAGTATGAGCTTTCAATCTGCATTAAATGACATTCCACAAGAAACAATTTTGGCGTACGTAACGGAAAACATTGACGAATATGAACTCGACGAAATCATAGAAATTATTCCAGATCAAACCATTCAGGATATGGAAGTTTTTCAACCAATTGTAGTCGAGTCAGAATCAACTATTTCCTTTGACGACATCAGCAACGAAGAAATCATGGAATATTTGTTAGAAGAAGGAATTGACATGGAAGAAATGAATGAATCAGAACTATTTTTTATTTAAAATTTGAATTATGAACACAATTGTAAAATCAATCGCGGCGTTAACACTTGTATTATTTATGGTACCAAGTTCTTTTGGACAAGAAGGAAAAAGACCTGCGGCAAAGGAGAAAAAGGAAAAAATAGAAGCGTTAAAAATTTCCTTTATAACAACCGAACTCGCATTGACGACAGAGGAAGCAGAAAAATTTTGGCCGATATACAATGAGCTAGAAACAAAAATAAAGGCTGAGAAGAAGACGCAACGTGCATTAGAAAAAGATTTAAGAGAAAATCACGCTACGCTAACCGATACTGAAAAGAAAACGAAAGTACTTGCGTTATTCGATGCTGAACAAAAAGAAATTGCGCTTAAACGTGAATATTACTCAAAAATTGGTGATAAAATTGGATACTCCAAATCAACAAAACTGTTAAGTTTGGAACAAAAATTTAAGCGCGAGTTGATGAGTCAACTGAACAAGGACAGAAAAGGTTCGGGAGATCGTCCGCAAAGCACACAAGGAAAATAACACAATGAATTCAAAAGAAGCGTTTTTACATTGCCAGGGGCAAACGAACCCATTTCCATATTTATTGGATATTGATCATGCCGAGGGAATTTTTATTTATGATAAAACTGGAAAACGCTTTTATGACATGATTGCGGGAGTGGCTGTGAACAATATTGGTCACAACCACTCTTCCGTTGTTTCGGCATTGAAAAAGCAAATTGACCGTCATTTACACGTAATGGTTTACGGCGAATTTATTCAAGATGCAACGCTCAATTTTTCGAAACGATTAACTTCCCTTTTGCCTGAATCTTTGAATTGTGTTTATGCCGTTAACTCTGGCACTGAAGCCAATGAAGCTGCATTGAAATTGGCTAAACGAGTTACAGGAAGAAGTGAATTAATTGCATTTCGTGGATCCTATCACGGCAGTACGCACGGCTCCATGAGTGTTTCTGGAAATGAAACAAAGAAAGAAGCCTTTCGACCTTTGTTGCCTGATGTTCGCTTTTTGACTTTTAACTCAATAGAAGACATCCAATTTATTACATCAAAAACTGCAGGTGTAATCATTGAAACCGTTCAAGGTGATGCAGGAGTTCGCGTTCCATCGCAAGATTTTTTATCAGCACTTAGAAAAAAATGTTCTGAAGTCGGGGCACAGCTTATTTTTGATGAAATTCAATGCGGAATTGGAAGAACAGGTAAACTTTTTGCTTTTGAACATTTCAACGTTACTCCAGACATTTTAACTTTAGGAAAAGCACTCGGCGGTGGAATGCCAATTGGCGCAGTTGTTTCTTCGAAAGAAAAGCTAAACGAATTCACTTACAATCCAATGCTGGGACATATTACGACCTTTGGAGGTCATCCAGTAATTTGCGCTGCGGCAGATGCTTGTCTTCAGGTTATGCAGACTGAAATCGATTTTGAAACGGTAGAAAGAAATGGGAAGCTTCTCGAAGATCTTTTATCATCAGAACCAGAAATAAAAGAAATTCGACGGATAGGAATGATGTATGCATTTGACATGGCATCATTTGAACGTGTAGAAAAAGTAGTGAATCGTTGCCTCGAAAAAGGATTGATTAGCTTTTGGTTTCTTTCTCATCCCTATAGTTTCAGACTGTCACCTCCATTAACGATATCAGAAAAAGAAATTCGTGAAGCAGCTGAGATTATTTTAAGTGCGATAGAAGAAACGCGATAGTTTCTATAATTTATTTCAAATTCATTAACTAAATCGTACATTTAGTCGTTATTAGATTAAATAAAACAATTTACTTATGAAAGCTTTAACACTACTCGTCTCATTTATTAGTATTTCCTTTTTAGGATTATCGCAAGATGCCATTATGAAACGAGATGGTTCAAAAATTGACGCTAAAGTGGTTGAAATCACCTCAACAACAATTAAGTACCGCAACTTTGATCAGCCTGATGGACCGCTTCGAAACATTGCCATAAACGATGTTCAAGAAATAATTTATGAAAATGGAACGTGGGAGAAATTTGAGAAAAAAGAACAGACTACTGGCTACCAACCGGTTACCAAAGAAGAAGTTCCAGCGCGAAAACCAAAAGACAAACTATTGGAAAGCGGCTTATTCCTAGATGGAATGGTTGGAATGAATACAATCACTCAACTTGGACTCACAAACTATTATTATGATGAATTTGGTTACTACATTCAGGAAACCAGTTCTCGCCAAGAAAATTACGCAAGTTTAAGTATTCGACTTGGTAATAAATGGTATTTTGGCGCAAGCGAAAAATGGCGTCCAGGAATACAAGTAACCTATTTCAAACTAGGTCTTTATTTAAACCCGGATGCTTATTATGTTGGTAGAAATTCCTTGGCACTCGGTAATTTAGGCTTTGCAAATGCATTTAAATTCACGGACAAAATTGGAATGGAAGCGAATGCAAATGTTGGACTTAGTGTCATGAACATGCTACCTCCGTTTAGCAATTTTGACCCCGCATTTGGAATTAATTATGGAGCGGAGGTAAAATTTAGATACCGTTCTTTTGCGGCAGGATTTGATTTTTCACGACTGCAATCGAACTTTAACAACGAACGAGGTACAATAATGAACGTGTACAGTCTTACTGTTGGAGCGAAATTCTAATTCAATTCGCTTAGAAAGTTCAATAACACATTTTTCACGTTATTGTATTCTTCTTCCGTAATGCAATATGGTGGATTGATAAATACTACATTTCCTAAGGGGCGAATAAAAATTCCGTTACCTAAACAGTAATTATAGAGTTCGTCTCGTAAATCTGAAAAGTAGCTTGTTTCCTTTTCTGTATTGACTTCAAAGGCGAGAATGGTTCCTTTCTGTCGGATATTAGAAACGGTTGAAATTTTAGATAATTCTACCGAAAACGTAGTGTTCCACTGTGCAATTGCTTCTATGGCTTTCCACGTTTCTGGCAATTCAAATAGATCAAGACTTGCGCACGCAACCGCGCAGCCTAGCGGATTTGCGGTAAACGAATGTCCGTGCAGAAAAGCTTTTGTTGTGTCGGGTGAAAGAAAAGCGTTGTAAATTTTGTTCGAAGTAATCGTTAATCCCATAGGTAAAACTCCCCCTGTCAATCCTTTGGACAATGTCACAATATCCGGTTTAACATTGCAGTAATCCATGGCGTACATCTTTCCAGTTCGGCCAAATCCAGTCATGACCTCATCAAAAATAACCAGAACTTCATTTTGCTTTGCCAGCGTTGTTAGCTCATCTAAAAACTCCACAGAATACACGCGCATTCCCGATGCTCCCTGCACCAACGGTTCGACAATTACGCAACAGTATTCATTTGATTCAAACGCCCGTTTAGCGTCTTCTAGAATCCCTTTTTCAGTTTCTTTGGTTGGGAAGTCAATGTAATTGACATCGAAAAAATACGGCTCGAATGGTGCGTTGAATTTATCCCGTTCTCCAACTGACATTGCACCAAAAGTATCTCCATGGTATGAACCACTCATTGCTAAAACACGCTTTTTATCAATTCCTTGGTTAAAGAAATATTGAAACACCATTTTCAGCGCGACTTCCGTTGAAGTTGAACCGTTGTCCGAGAAAAAGACCTTTTGAAAGTTGTCGGGCAGTGTTCCACAAATTCGTTCGGCCAATTCTACCGCTTTTGGATGTGTTGCACCAGCAAAAATAATGTGATCCAGTGTTTCAAATTGATTTTTTAACGCTGCACCAATATGCGGATGAGCATGACCGTGAATGTTAACCCACCAAGATGAGTTGGCATCAATATAAGTTTGATCGTCCATTCCATACAACAACGTTCCTTCCGCTTTTTTAACTTGCAACGGAACAACACCTTTGAATGTTTGCGTAAACGGATGCCACACGTGTGCTGCGTCTTTTGCCTTTAAATCGTTATCTATTTTTGGTTTACTCATAATTTAGATGCGATTTTTGAAGCTTGTTCTGCAATGAACTCTTTTGTCACTTCATCAACCAATGGAATTCGCGCTATCATTGGTAGTCCAGTCACTTTTAAAATTATCGATTCTGATGAATTGGTTTCCTCGCCAACAAAAATCCAACCTGCGATTTTAATTCCACGCGTTTTTAACACTTCAGCAGTCATCAAACTGTGATTGATACTGCCCAAATAATGGCGGGAAACAATAATTACTGGTAGATTCCAATGGCTGAAAACGTCGGCATAAAGTAATCCTTCCATGTTAATTGGAACAAGTATTCCTCCTGCTCCTTCGATAACCAAATTCGATTCGACAGAAGGTAAAATAAATGAATCTAAAGTAATTTCAACTCGGTCAATTTCAGCCGCAGCATGAGGCGACATTGGTTCGTTCAACTTAAACGCTTCAGGTAATACGCGGACATTTGATGTTAACCGTTCAATTTTTTTCGAATCCGTATTTTCTAATTCACCTGCTTGAACTGGTTTCCAATACGTTGCTTTTAAGGCTTCTGAAACGATTGCACTTACAACTGTTTTTCCAACTTCAGTGCCGATTCCAGTAATAACATATTGCTTCATCCGATAATTATCTCAATTGTGCACCTAATTTAGACTCCAATTGTGTTCTAATTTTTTCCATGATTGCATCCACTTGCTGATCTTTCAACGTTTGTTCTGCGTCTTGGAATTTAAACGAAACCGCGTACGATTTTTTCCCCTCCTCCAAATTCTTTCCTTCGTACACGTCAAACAAACCTACCTCTTTCAATATTTTCTTATCGGCACTTTTCGCTATTTCTTCAATCTCAGAAAAGTTAATTTTCGTATCTAACAATAAAGAGAAATCACGACGGACAGCAAACGTTTTTGGAAGTTCCGTGTATTTAATCTTGGTGAATTTTAAACAATCTATAATAGCATCCCAATCTAAATCCGCAATAAAAACATCGTTTTTAATACCGAAGTATTTTTTCATCTTAGGCGATATCCATCCAATTTCACCAACTTTATTTTTCAATACATTCAATTGAACTCCATCTTGCAGCAATGAATTTTTCAATCCTTTTTCGCTTAGCATTTCTTCGAGCCCCAATCGACGAAAAACTGCGTTTGTTACACCTTTTACAGTGTAATAAGTAGACTTATCCTTTGACGAATTCCAACTTTCTTTTTCTTTATTTCCAGTGATTGCAAAAATCAAGCGTTTGTTTTCTTGGTACGTTTCATATTTATGATACACCTTTCCGAACTCATACAATTTCAAATCGGCATTTTGACGGTTTTGATTGTGCGCAACCATTTCCAATGAATTGAACAGTAAGGATTGACGCATTACATCCAAGTCTTGACTCAATGGATTTAACATGCGAACGTTGCGTTCATCCAACACCACTTCTTCTCCCAACTTCACTGAGTATTCAGATTTTGTTAGTGAATTATTCAATGTTTCTAAAAATCCCATTCCCACCAACATGTCAGAAATTACATTCTGAACCTTCTCTTTATCCGGCTTTGATTGATGAGATAGAGATGTGTTTAATTTTGAGGGTAGCGGTACGTTATTGAATCCATAAATTCGAAGGACTTCTTCCACAACATCAGCTTCTCTGGTAACATCAACGCGATAAGCTGGAATTTCTAGTACAACATCATCGCCATTTTCTGAAACAATTTTAATGTCCAAATTCGAGAAAATAGACTGAACCATTTCCTTTGGGATAGCTGTCCCAATCAATCGATTACAACGATCGTAGTTAAAATCAACAGTTCGGTTTTCAATAGGCAAAGCATTTGTATCAACAACATCCATCGCAATTGTTCCACCAGCAATTTCTTGAATCAACAATGCTGCTCTTTTCAAGGCATACAATGTCAAATTTGGATCAACTCCTCTTTCAAATCGAAATGAAGCATCCGTATTTAATCCGTGCATTTTTGCCGTTTTACGAACCGAAACAGGGTTGAAATACGCCGACTCCAACAAAATAGTTGTTGTCGAATCTTTAATTCCAGAATCACTTCCGCCAAAAACACCTGCTATACACAAATGTTCTTTTCCATTGGTAATCATCAAATTTGAATCATCCAATTTCCGTTCAACTTCATCCAGGGTTATAAACTTATCTCCTTTGCTCGCCGCTTTTACGACTAATTTACCATTCAATTTTGAAGCGTCAAAAGCATGCAGTGGCGTTCCTAATTCGTGCATTACAAAATTTGTTGCATCCACTATATTGTTGATTGGCGAAAGTCCAATTGCTCGTAATCTTTTTTGCAACCAAGCTGGCGAAGGTCCAACTTTAACATCTTTAATTGAAGTAGCTGTATATCTTGGACAAACATCTTCCGCTTCAACAGACACATCAATCTTTAAATCGTTGTTTTGAACTTTGAACGCATCGACGGACGGAATATTCAATTTCAAACCGGCCTTTTCGTGCACATTCAAGTAAGCAACCAAATCCCGAGCAACTCCAACATGCCCCATTGCATCGGCACGATTAGGTGTTAATCCAATTTCAATTTCGTAATCATCTTCCAGCTCGAAGTACTGAGCAGCAGTAGTGCCAACAGGAATAGAATCGTCGAGTACTAGAATTCCATCATGGCCTTTTCCAAGTCCAAGTTCATCTTCTGCACACAACATTCCACACGATTCAACTCCACGAATTTTTGATTTTTTAATTTTAAACGCTTCCTCAAGTGACGGATAAAGCGTGCACCCTTCAGTTGCTACAATAACTTTTTGACCTACATCAACATTTGGTGCTCCACATACAATTTGAAGTGTTTCACTCCCAACAGAAACAGTGGTTACTTTTAAACGATCAGCATCAGGATGCTGTTCACATGTCAGCACTTCTCCAACTACAACTCCCGCCAGTCCACCTTTTACGGCTTCAATTTTGTGGATTCCTTCTACCTCAAGTCCAGTATCTGTCAATATTTTTCCAGCGTCTTCTGGACTCAAATCAACTGCAACGTATTGCTTTAACCAATTGTATGAAATTTTCATTTATTCTTCTGTTGTATCGTGGTTGCAAATTTAATGAATCTTAGTCGATTTAAGTACTATTTTGCCTCATGAACCGTCTTATGTAACGAATATCACAATTGAATTTCATTGATTCGACTATTTTTGACAAAACTTGTAGTATGGAATTTCTAAAAAAATACAAATTCACCTTCATCGGAATCGGACTTGGTTTGATTGGTGGGTACGCGTATTATCATTTTATTGGATGTGCAAGTGGAACTTGTGCAATTACCTCAAAACCATTGAATAGTACGCTTTACGGTGGAATGATGGGAGGACTGTTGCTGAACATGTTGGATGGTAGAAAAAAGAAGACAATTGACAAGGAATAAACGTTCATTTCCGATAATATTCCGTACCTTATAGAAATAACCAAAACAATAGAAAACAATGGGATATTTCACACTATTTAAGTCAGACAAAAACGACGACTATTACTTCAATCTAAAAGCACCAAACCATGAAATTATTTTGGCTAGTCAAGGTTACTCATCGAAAAATGCTGCGGAAAATGGAATTGAATCTGTAAAAGTTAATGGGTCTGAAGAGTCACGTTTTGAGCGAAATAGTGCAAAGGACGGACAATATTATTTCAATTTGAAATCTGGAAATGGTCAGGTAATCGGAACGAGTGAAATGTACAAAACAACCGCTAGTCGAGATAATGGGATTGAAAGCGTTAAGAAAAATGCACCTGAAGCAGAGATAAATGATTGATGATATCAGCTATTTATTGCAAACTACCTATACACGCATTAATATTTAAAAATTTGGGCAATTATTAAACTCATCCCAAGTCCCAAAAACAATATAATTCCGATTGCACCCAAACTCACGGTTCCAAAATCTGAGTAACTCGTAGCAAGCAAAGACACAAGAAACGCAATAAATCCGATTATTGTTCGCACAATTTGGGTCGTAGATTTATTAAGCGTTTTATCAATGATAAGGGCTGAAATAATTCCCACGATTAAAAAAAACAAAAGCGCATATCCGCTCATTTCTCCTAAACCAAAATAGTTATTGTATTCTAGAATGAAAAGAAGCACTGCACCAATGATTCCACCTGCAACGCCACTTAGAATGTTTTTTAATGTCATATTTTTTAAAGAGTCAAGATAATAAACAGTTCATGCTTCGACTTTTCGACACGCTCAGAGATCTCGGCTCAGGGATTTCGGCTCAGCATTCGTGTTTAATTTGCCATTTCGCTCATGAACTTGATGCGCACCAATCGCAATTCTTCTTCGGAGTAATCTCCGTCAAATTCATCGTAAGCCGCTTGTAAATCATCTGTTTCAGCCTCAGAAAAATAGTCGTAAATGTCCTCTTGCGTATCTTGATCCAAAATATCATCGATATAATAGTTGATATTTACGCGCGTTCCTGATGTTACAATTTGTTCTATTTCATCAATTACCTCATCTACCGTTTTCCCTTGCGCTCCTGCAATATCATCCAACGGTAATTTTCTATCAATATTCTGTATTAATTGGACCTTTAATCCCGACTTGTTTACTACAGATTTCATGACTAAATCCTGCGGTCTATCAATGTCGTTGTCTTCCACGTAACTTTTGATTAAAGCAACAAAGGGTTGACCGTATCTGCTTGCTTTTCCATGTCCTACTCCTTGAACGTTCGTCAGTTCTTCTATTGTGATAGGATATTGAAAGCACATATCTTTTAGTGACGGCTCTTGGAAAATGACAAAAGGAGGAATGTCTTTTTGTTTTGAAAGACTTTTTCTTAGGTCAAGCAATTGGTTATAAAGTGTTTCATCAAAAACTCCACCTCCATTGGAAACAACAACGCTATCGTCTTCATCTACCAAGTAATCGTGCTCCTTAATCAACATAAATGATTTCGGACTAGCCAAAAATTCTTTCCCTGCTTCTGTCAACTTTAAAACTCCGTAGGTTTCTATGTCTTTAGAAACAAGTCCTGCTACCACACTTTGGCGGATAACGGCATTCCAAAAATGTTCGTCTTTTTCTTTTCCTATACCAAACAATGGTAATTCGTGATGCTTGTACGAAGTAATGTCTGAGTTTGCCACTCCAGCCAAGAAGAGACAATAATGTTTCGCACGTTGGGTTTCCTTTAATGCATCAATTGATTTTAATAACTGCACAACATACTCCTTACCTTCCTGTTTTTCTTTAGGATTGCGGCAATTATCGCACAGTGCGTTGCAATTTTTTTCGTCATATTCTTCACCAAAATAATGAAGTATCATTTTTCTTCGACATACCGAAGTTTCTGAATAAGACGCTATTTCATTCAATAACTGTCGACCAATTTCTTGTTCTGCAATTGGTTTTCCTTGAAGAAATTTCTCCAATTTCTCGACATCTTTATATCTATAAAACGAAATGCACTCCCCTTCTCCACCATCACGGCCAGCGCGACCTGTTTCTTGGTAGTAACTTTCCAACGATTTTGGAATATCATGGTGAATAACAAAACGCACATCGGGTTTATCGATTCCCATTCCAAATGCGATTGTTGCAACAATAACATCCACATCTTCCATGAGAAACATGTCTTGGTGTTTCGCTCTTGTATTTCCATCAAGACCAGCGTGATAAGGCAAGGCATTGATCCCGTTTACTTGCAACAATTCTGCAAGTTCTTCTACTTTTTTTCGGCTGAGGCAATAAATAATTCCACTTTTACCTGGTCGTGTTCGAATATATTTAATGATTTGCTTTTCTACATCCGTTTTAGGAAGGATTTGATAAAACAAATTGTCACGATTAAAAGATGATTTAAACACCTTCGCGTCTAACATATTCAAATTCTTCTGTATATCATGCTGTACTTTAGGCGTAGCCGTAGCCGTTAAAGCAATAATAGGAACATTAGAAATCTCCTCAAAAATCTCTCTCAAACGACGGTATTCAGGTCTGAAATCATGTCCCCATTCAGAAATACAGTGTGCTTCATCAATGGCAAAAAACGAAATTGACACTTCCGTTAAAAACTGGATATTTTCGGCTTTTGTTAATGACTCAGGAGCGACGTACAATAGTTTGGTTTTACCTTCTCTAACATCACTTTTTACTTTTGTGATTTCAGTTTTGGTAAGAGACGAATTCAAAAAGTGGGCAATGGATTCATCGTCGCTAACATTTCGTATCGCGTCAACTTGATTCTTCATAAGGGCAATCAAAGGCGAAACAATAATTGCTGTCCCATTGGATAGCATTGCCGGAAGCTGGTAGCACATAGACTTCCCACCACCAGTAGGCATGATAACAAACGTATTGTTACCATCCAAAACATTGTAAATAATCTCTTCTTGTTCTCCTTTAAAACTGCTAAACCCGAAATACTTTTTCAGAGCATCTTGCAAGTTAATCTTCGCCATGCTTATTGTATATAGAATACTGTAATGTATAATCTAAGATACTAAAATTTATTCATGCAATCGACTTATTAAAAAAAATAAGCTCTTTTGTTAAAATTAAATGAAATATACATCTCACTCGCATTTTTGTTTTTCGTAAAAGGCTGTTTTGTACTTTTGCGATTGAAATGGAGAATGACAAACAAATGAGTTTCCTTAACCATCTTGAAGAATTAAGATGGCGCTTGGTTAGAATTGCTATTGCAATTGTAATTGTTTCAATTGCATTGTGGTTTTTCCAAGAATGGATCATGGATAATTTATTTTTATCTATGAAGGATCCTAGTTTTATCACTTTTCAATTAATGTGTGACCATTTTGGTGTTTGTGTGGAAGAAATCCCACTAAAAATGCAAAGTATGACTGTTTCCGGTCAATTTTCCTATGCGTTAATGACAAGTATAATGGGCGGAGTGGTTATTTCCTTTCCTTTTATTTTTTACCAAATATGGCGCTTTGTTAAGCCCGGTTTAAAAAAGAACGAGCAAACAGTTGCCAAAGGGATTGTTTTTTATGTTAGCCTTTTGTTTTTTACGGGAATTGCTTTTGGCTATTTTATTGTTGCTCCTTTGTGTGTACAGTTTTTTGGTTCCTATCAGATAAGTGATAAAATCGAGAACATTTTTACCATAAACTCATACATGAGTACAATCCTATCCACTGTTTTTTATTCGGGATTACTTTTTCTATTGCCAGTTATTTCTTATTTGTTTACGAAATTGGGTGTAATTACTCCTGAATTCCTTCGAAAGTATAGAAAGCATGCTATTGTGGGAATTTTAATATTGTCTGCTGTAATCACACCTCCAGACTTAATTAGTCAAGTTATTGTAGGAATTCCAATCGTTTTATTGTACGAAATTGGAATTCTTGTTTCTGCTCGTGTTGAAAAGAATAAAAAACAAGACTAGCTCGAATGTAGAACGTTTTAATTTTCTTCATTACATTTAGATTCTAGATTGAATAAATGAACTTTAAGTTACTTTTTTTTCTTTTTCTATTGCCTCTTTTCTCCAACGGTCAAACGACTAAGGTGGAAGGAACAGTAACGGATGCAATTACAGGAGAAGTAATGCCTTTTGTGACAGTTCGTTTTCAGAATGCCAAAGTCGGCACAATAACAGATACACTAGGGAAATATTCTATTGAATCTTATTATGCAACTGATTCTTTAATATTCTCATTTTCGGGATATTTGAAAGTTGTAGAATTTGTAGAACTGGACAAGGAACAAGTGATTGATGTTATGCTTCCCATTTTAACTGCAAACTATCAAGAAGTTGTTGTAAAAGCACCGGATGAGTTTCCATCTACCATTTTACATAAAAAAGTAATCGCAAACAAACCAATCAATAACAAGGAAAAACTTGAATCATACGAATACGAAGTATACAATAAAATACAACTAGACATAAACAATATAAATGATAAATTCGAGGACCGAGGAATTGTAAAACGCTTGGACTTAATAACCAATTACCTTGATTCAGCAGATGACGGAACAAACTTTTTACCTGTTATATTAAGCGAATCTGTATCTGATTATTACTTCAAAAAAAATCCAAAAAAGAAACGAGAAATTGTTAAGGCAAGTCGCATAACCGGAATTGATAACCTTGAGCTAAATCAGTTCATGGGAGATATGTATTTAGATATTAATATCTACGACAACAGTATTGACATGTTCAATAAATCCTTCATCAGTCCAGTTGCGACCTACGCCCGTAATTTCTATCGATTCTATTTAGAGGACTCTATGTTTATTGATAATTATTGGTGTTACAAATTAACGTTTAAGCCAAAACGAACGGGTGACATGACGTTTGAAGGCGAAATGTGGATTCACGATACCACGTATGCTGTAAAAAGTTTTAAAGCGAACATTTCACCTTGGACAAACATCAATTACGTCCAAGATTTATATATACATCACGAATTTGACCAAGTTGCGCCAGAAGTATGGATGCTGACCAGCGAAAAAATGTTTGCCGATATAAAATTAACTCGAAAAACGGGATTAATGGGGTTGTATGGTAGAAGGCATTCAACCCGGCAAAATTATGTAATCAATAAAGAAAAAGAACCCGATTTTTATAATTCGAATTTTACAGTTGAAATATTGGACAGTGCCAATTTGAGGTCGGATGAATATTGGGCGAAGGTCCGGCATGAACCACTCGCGCCAAAAGAAATGGGAATCAATAATATGGTTGATTCATTGAACAATTTAAAGTTTTTTAAAGCTTTAAAAAACCTAGTTTACTTTGTCTCTACAGGATATTATCCTTTAAACAAGGTGGAACTTGGAGATGCCTTTTCGCTTTTCAGCTTTAATCCTGTTGAAAAATTCAGGTTGGGACTTGCCTTAAGAACTTCCAATAATTTCAGTAGAAGATTAGAATTAGGCGGTCGAATTGCCTATGGATTTCGAGATGAGAAATTTAAATACGGCGCTTCAATACGGTTTAATATAACTCCGAAGAAAAGGGGAATGTTGAGCGCGTATTACAATTACGACATTGAACAAATTGGAACTTCGTCGACAGCGGCTTCGGTTGGTTCAACGTTTGGGACATTGTTCAGAACTGGACCAATGGATAAGCTAACATTTGTTGAAAAAGTTGGAATTAATCTCGAAAAGGACATACGCAAAGATGTTATCTTATTTGGAGGGTTTGAATGGAAGGAGTATACAGCTCTGGGAGTTGCAAATTATATTCGTCCAAACTTCACTACTGGAATTAACGATACTATTTCCCGAATTCAAACAACAGAATTCACACTTCGTTACCGTTGGGCAAAAAATGAAGAATTCATTTCAGGAGCTTTTGATCGTAAATCGGTCCGCTCAAAATTTCCAATTATTTCAGTTCAAGGGATTTTTGGGGTGAAAGGGCTTTTTGGGGCTGACTACAATTATCAGAAATTTGATTTATTCATTGAGCACATCGCAAAACTTGGTGTTATGGGACGCCTTAAATACCAATTGAACGTAGGTTATATTCATGGAAGAGCTGCGTATCCATTTTTAAAAGTGCATGAGGGAAATCAATCGTATTGGTTAGCAACAAATGCTTTCAATAAAATGAACTTTTTTGAATTCGTATCCGATCGTTATGTTTCAGTTTTATTGGAACATCATTTTGACGGTGTTATTTTCGATCGAATTCCTTTAGTTAAAAAGGCCAAATTTAGACTTGTGGCTACCGGAAGAGGTTTGTTTGGAGCTATTGGTGATCGCCATTCAACAGAAATGATTTTACCTTCGTTTACTAAATCATTCGGTAAAACGCCTTATGTAGAAGTTGGCTTGGGAATAGAAAATATTCTAAAAGTTATACGAGTTGATGTTTTTTGGCGTTTAACCCATTTAGATCCTGGAATCGAAGTAACAGATATTAAGGCATTTGGAGTACGTGCCAAATACTATATTAATTTCTAATTAGTAACTATGAAACTATATACACAAGAAATTCGAAAGTCATATAAAGGCAGGGACGTTGTAAAAGGGGTGACGGTTGAAGTGAACCAAGGCGAAATTGTAGGTTTGTTGGGGCCAAACGGTGCCGGTAAAACAACCTCTTTTTATATGATTGTTGGACTTGTGAAACCCGACAGTGGTAAAGTTTTTTTAGACGATCAGGACATTACAAATTCACCAATGTATAAACGCGCCCAAATGGGTATTGGTTATTTGCCTCAAGAAGTTTCAGTTTTCCGTAAACTCAGTGTAGAAGATAATATCATGGCAATATTAGAACTAACGGACCTGAATAAAGATGAACGTAAAAACCGACTTGAACAATTATTGAACGAGTTTAGTCTTCAACATGTTCGGAAAAACTTAGGTAATAGACTTTCTGGAGGAGAAAAAAGACGTACTGAGATTGCGAGAGCATTAGCGACGAACCCAAAATTTGTTCTTTTAGATGAGCCCTTTGCTGGTGTGGATCCAATTGCGGTCGAAGATATTCAAAGTATTGTTTCAGAATTGAAGCAACGAAATATTGGAATATTAATTACCGACCATAACGTGCAAGAAACTTTATCTATCACCGACCGTGCATATTTATTGTTTGAAGGCAACATATTGAAGTCAGGTACCGCTTCAGAATTAGCAGAAGACGAACAAGTTAGAAAGGTATATCTTGGTCAAAATTTTGAATTAAGGAAGAAATAATTTTTTTTAAAGAGAAAATTCAATAAATTTACGCATCATACTACATAAGAAAATTAACTATGATTATTCGAACATCACTATTAGCAGGAGCATTGTTATCAATTTTATTGGTTTTCAGCACTTCATCATGTAAAAAATGCAAGTTATCAGAAGGTGAACAAAACTCTGGAATGATTATTCAAGATGTGATTATTTATCCTGACTCTGGATATTTGACCGAATATGGCGGAGCTAAACACGTTTATGGTGGAAGTGGATACGAAGATCGATTTGAGGTTAGTTTCGACGGAGGCGCAACTAGAGAGCCTGTGAATTACTCTCAATACAGTATTTTGTCAAATGCAATTAGTGTTCCTTGCGAAGCTTCTCTTAATAGAAGTGTAACGTACAATGCAGCTTTAGATTTCTACACATATGAATTAAGTGGAGAAACGTGCAATGGTTGTGGTACTGAACGTTATATTGAAAACTACGTTTTGGTTGAAGCTATTCCAGGAGGAGCGGTAATCGTTTACGAACAAAATGTAAATCCGAAATAGTAAAAAATAACATTAAATAAAAAGCCGTCCAGTAAATTGGACGGCTTTTTTTGTGCTTATTTTAGTAAGGAAACGTGACCAACAAATATTTTAGTGTCCGCGGAATCTTTCAGCTTAGCTTCTATTTTCCATGTAAATACACCATCTTGGACTTGAGTGTCAACGTTACGGAAAGTTCCATCCCAGCCAACTTCCATATCATGTGTCTCAAAAATTAAGTTCCCCCATCTGTTAAATATATACATTGTATATCCTTGTTCATCAAATCCGGTCATTACAGGTTTGAATACCTCATTCACTCCACTGTTATCAGGAGTAAACGCATTGGGAACATAAATTAAATAATCTCGAAATATATGTACATATTTGATAGCTCGTGCTGAACATCCAAATTCAGAATATCCTGTCAATTCAATGATATATTCACCCGGTTGATCCTCTGGAAATGTATGAATTGGTTCAAATTCATTATTTATTGGTGAACCGTCACTGAAATTCCACTCATAGCTAACTGCTCCATTTGATAGATTATCGAAACCAGTTGTAGGATTAGTTGTTGTTAAATGTAAATTCAACACATCAAAATCAACTATTGGAGCCGGATTTACTGTAACCGTGGCCTGCGCCTCTGATGTACATCCGTTGGCAGCTGTTCCAATAACCGTATAACTGCTAGTTTGAGTAGGATAAAATCCTTGACCATTCTGAATTCCACCTGACCATTGATAACTTACCGCTCCATTTCCAAATAAAACTGCCTCTTCTCCTTCACAAATCAATAAATCATCTGCAGTAACAATTGGATTTTGTAAAACCGTAACCGAAACAATATCAGTTGAAAAACAACCAGTCGCTAAGGTTCCAGTAACTGTGTAGTTCATCACTCCTACTCCCTGCTGAAACGGTACATCGTTGAAGACTCCATTGTCCCAAACTAAACTTGGAGCACCAGTTGCCGAAAGAGTAACCCAAGTCCCTTCACATAAACTCTGATCTGCACCAGGATTAACCACTGGATTTGGATTCACAAGAACATTTACTTGGTCCGTATTTTGACATCCGTTAAGGTCTGTTCCTGTTACAGTGTATGTTACAGATCCAACACCTTGAATAAATGGTATTCCATTGATTACGCCATTGTCCCACACATATCCATTTGCTCCAGTTCCGGATAATATTACTTGAGTTCCTTCACAAACCTCTACATCCATACCTGCATTAACGTTCGGTAAGGGATAAACAGTTACATCAACTTGATCTGAATTTTGACAACCGTTCCAATCAGTTCCAATCACTGTATATGTAGTTGTACCAATTCCTTGAACAAAAGGCACACCGTCTAGTATTCCGTTATCCCAAGCATAGCTATTCGCTCCAGAACCATTTAATACCACCGCGGTTCCTGAACATACTGCCTGGTCCATTCCGGCATCGACCATTGGAAGCGGGTTAACTCTCACTTCGACTTGATCTGAATTTACACAACCGTTCACATCAGTTCCGATTACTGTATAAACAACCGTTCCAACGCCTTGTAGAAAAGGAACTCCATCCACAACTCCATTGTCCCATAAGTAAACTTGCGCACCTGCACCAGATAAAGTAATCATTGTTCCTTCGCAAACCTGTTGATCTGCACCAGCGTTTACGTTTGGTAAAGGATGAACAATTACACTCACTTGATCTGAATTTTGACATCCATTCGCATCAGTTCCGATTACAGTGTATAGAATAGTTCCAACTGGCTGACCAAAAGGAACATTATTAATTACTCCGTGATCCCAATTATAACTAACCGCACCT
Source organism: uncultured Flavobacteriales bacterium (assembly GCA_913059205.1). GTDB lineage: Bacteria > Bacteroidota > Bacteroidia > Flavobacteriales_D > Crocinitomicaceae > UBA4466. The sequence continues at coordinate 4,008 of CAJXRM010000027.1, read as the reverse complement.
GCACCAGACAACGTAATAGCTGTGCCTTGACAAACCTCTTGATCTATTCCAGCATTTACATTTGGTAGCGGATTAATTGTAACATTAACTTGGTCTGTATTTTGACATCCGTTCAAATCGGTACCAATCACTGTGTAATTTACTGTTCCAACACCTTGAACAAAAGGCACTCCGTCAAAAACACCGTTGTCCCAAACATAGGAGTTCGCTCCTGAACCTGACAAAGTCACCAGAGGACCATCACACATAGTTTGATCCATACCAGCATCTACTACAGGCAGTGGATTCACAGTTACGTCTACTTGATCTGTATTTTGACATCCATTCAAATCAGTTCCAATCACCGTATACGTAATAGTTCCAACTCCTTGTGCAAATGGCACTCCGTCAAAAACTCCATTGTCCCATACATAGGCATTCGCTCCTGAAGCTGATAATGTAATCATTGGTCCAACGCACAATGTCTGATCTAATCCAGCATTTACAACTGGTAACGGATTAACGGTTACATCAACTTGATCTGTGTTCTGGCAACCATTAGCATCTGTTCCAATTACGGTATAAGTGGTTGTACCAACAGCCTGTATAAATGGCACCCCGTCAATTACTCCGTTGTCCCAAGCATAAGTTGATGCACCTGCTCCGTTTAAAGAAACCGCAACTCCATCACATACTGTTTGGTCTGCTCCTGCAACAACTAGTGGCAAGGCGTTAATTGTAACTGGTATTATAATAAAATCCGAACAACCATCTGCTGATTCCACATAAAGTTCTACATTAAAAACACCTGAAGAAGTATACGTATGGCTTGGTGCAGTGTACGTTCCAGTTGTATTTGGCACGGCTACTATTGCTCCATTTGATAAAGGTGTTATCGTTCCGTCTCCAAAATCCCATCTATAATTTGTTATTACTCCAGGATTCGGAATAGTTGATAAATCAGTAAAATCGATAACATCATTTACACAGGCAACAACCGTATTACTTGTAAAATTCGCAGTTGGAGATGGGTTTTCAATTATATCTATGTCTAAAACAATGTCACATCCTCCTCCTTGAAAAGGCGTTAACGTACACGAATAATTTCCACCAGCAAACACCTCAATAACCTGTGTCGTTGCTCCTGTACTCCACAAATAACTTGCTGCTCCATTCGGTGCCGTTAAAAACGTCGATTCACCTGTACAAATTATATTGCTGGAAGCAATTATTTGATTCATTTCACAAGATGCATCTACATATGCGTATCCAAAGTGACCTGTTAATGAACAATCTCCAGAAGTGAATTCGACTGTTACATTTTGTCCAATGTATGCACTTAAGTTGGTAAAAATCGTTTGCCAATCCTGGTAAAGAACAGTTGTTCCTCCCCAAGTTGTTGTTAAATAATCTGGTGCACTTGCTGCATCTGCAATTACAGAGTACTCACCACATGGTACGTTGTTTCCAAGTTCGTCAAAAACGCGAACAGTAAAATAAGGAAGTTCATTTAGACCATGCCCATTTGGTGATTCGAATATAACTGCATAGCTATATGTATATAAATAGTTTGTCGCATCAACAAGAAATGTTTGTTTCATTCTTGCTGCTCTTGCTCCAGTACCAGTTCCATTCCCCAATCGTGCTGAAAAAGCGCCACCAAGTGGGTTTACAGTTGGGATACCTGTTACAGGGTCAAATCCGCCACCAAAAATTTGATGATATGCACTTGGTCCAACTGGAAATTCGCCTACAAAACTGTAAGGACCAGAACCGTCAACATTACCTCGAGTTAAATCCCAACCGTTGAAATCACCATCTTCAAAGTCCATATTAACACAAGGGCCGTTTAACATTTTGGGAGTATTCGTTGGCTCTGGAAAATCCATATTGCGTATCACGTCTAATTCCAGATTTATTGCTACCAACTTTGACGCGTATTCCGCCTCAAATTGGATTAGATCGATTTCAACCCCTTTGTCAAGACGAGACCTTACATCTGATTGAAATAGTTGATATTCATTGTCAACAAATGTCAATATCAGCTCATTTTGAAAGTCATCTGAAGTAAGTTCCAAATCAGTTTCAAAAACTGCCAAGCTTTTCGTTTGAAACAATTCTTCCAATCCGTCATGATCATGCTGCGCAAAAAATGAAAAAGAAAGGAACCAAAATACGATTGTGATTGTTGTAGAAGTTTTCATAGCCGAGAATTTTAGGGGTTCTATTAATAAAACGCACCTGTTAAAACTCTAGTTGCCTATACGATTTTGTAGCTTTAAATGATGTCTTATCTATGAATATTCGATACTTATCGAAGATTAATCGTTACTTGTCCATGAATAATAATGCTATGCATGCATATATTTTTGCGTGCCCAATGAGTATTCCCAGTGGTTGAGCGAATAAATTAAACCTACGAATGAATAAAAAAAACTTGACATCTTAAGAAATAAGGTAAATCAAGCACATTTTCCGAAAAAAAGCACATTGGTCAAAACAAAGATTGAATCAAAATGAGAAAAACAACCAAAACCGAATTGATCGATATTTAGTTTTTATTTGATATTCTTTATTAAGTATTGATTCAAAAAATCGAGTCAAAATTATCCTTTAGAATAAACAAATTGGTTCTGTCCAATTGGAGTAGAAAACAATTAATTTTTCACAATTCTATGCACCGACGAATCATTGCTGGTAGTTACTGTTAGCACGTACACACCTTCCTTGAGTAATTCAGTATTTAAATACAAATGATCCGTTAAATCCGATTTAGTAACGGGAATACTCTCGCCCAATGTGTTTGTCAAATTTAAACTGATTATTTCTCTTTCTGAATACACACCAATAAAATCACCAAATGGATTAGGACTTACATTCACCTTTTCCGAACGGCATTCTGCAGCGTGAGTAACAAGAAATGTTTTTGTGCCATCAAAATCTGTTTGACTAAGACGATAATACACCATTTCATTTGTTTCAACATCCAATTCCACAGAATATTCAATTGGGTTTGCAGTTGTACCTGCTCCCCTAATATTTTTTTCTGTTGTCCAATAAATTCCATCAAGTGAACTATCTATGGTGAAATAGTCATTATTCTCTTCAGAGGATACATTCCATTCAAACAAAACTTTCGAATCATTACATACGATATTGCTTCCGGTAAAGGTTACTCCAAGCGGATATGCGCTGCAACCCATTGTATTATTAATTTGGAGATTAAACTGTCTCAGAGAACTATTTGCACGAGCATTAGTCCAATTGAAACCCTGTCCGACTTTTCCGGGACGAACACCATCGGTCCTTGCATTTGTTCTGTCAAACCATGGCTCATACCATGTATTATCATCACCTCCTTGAAATTCAAATAACACCTCCAAATTATCAGTTCCATTATAAGCAAAAGATGGAGCAACATTAAAATTGAAAGTTTTTATTCCCGTACCATTGAAGGTGAAATTTCCATTATACACTTCCGTAAAACCTACATTACCAGGGTAATTCGGTTGAGAAGTGAAATCCGTAACTGTCGTGTTACGCATCCAAACATGTACTCCAGTATAAGTATAAGTTCCTGCTGCGCCAACATTATCTAAACGGAAAGAAATGGAGGTAAAGTTTTGTGCACCTCCCATCTGAACAGGCATATAAAGCCCAGAAGACCAACTATAATAGTTGTTGTCTTGGGTTTCAAATGGAAATTCCGGAGTGTTCAATGGGCAATTAATTTGCGCTCTTAAAAAAAAACAAAAGACAAACATTGCACTTGTGAGTAGTATTGATTTCATTTTTAGTTGTTTATGTAGATTTCAAAAATAATAAATAAAAATAACTTAGACTCAAAGTGCAAAATATATCAATAGGGTATTTCTACTGAATTTTATGCGGAAAGTACCTGAAATTTAAAAATATAAAAAACTTAAACAATTGATTTTATGTTATTTAATTTATGCGTATAAAATATTTGTTTAATATTTAACCTGTCTCTTATACACATCTGACGCTGCCGACGATCTACTCTGTGTA
>CAJXRM010000026.1 GCA_913059205.1 uncultured Flavobacteriales bacterium | reverse complement strand
ATCTACACAGAGTAGATCGTCGGCAGCGTCAGATGTGTATAAGAGACAGACTTAGAGCAACACTTCCAGTTGCTACACTACAAGTAGGCTGAGTTATTGTACCTATTATTGGTGCTGGTGGCGTTCCAGGTGCTGCTGTTACCACGGCATTGGCTGAAGATGTAGAAGTACATCCTCCTGCATTCGTAACTGTAAAAGTATAGGTAGTGCTTGCGTTTAATCCAGTGAAATTTCCAGTTGTTCCAGAACCAGTTATAGTTGCTCCACCAGGTGAAGCCGTGACTGTCCATGTTCCTGATGCAGGAAGTCCACTTAAAGCCACTGATCCCGTTGGAACGCTACAAGTAGGTTGCGTAATAGTGCCAATTACAGGAGCTGTTGGTGTTGTTGGCTGTACGTTTATTACAGCATTTGCTGAGGCAACTGAAGTACATCCAGCAGCATTCGTTACTGTAAAAGTATATGTTGTTCCTGCGGTTAACCCAGTAAAGTTTCCAGTGGTTCCAGAACCAGTTATAGTTGCTCCACCGGGAGAAGCAGTAACCGTCCAAGATCCAGAAGCCGGAAATCCACTTAGCGCGACACTTCCCGTTGCAACGCTACAAGTAGGTTGCGTAATTGTTCCGATTACTGGAGCAGTTGGAGTTGCAGGCTGAGTGTTTATAACAGCGTTTGAAGATGCTACAGAAGTACATGAAGATGCATCTGTTACAGTGAATGTATATGTAGTTCCAGCGGTTAATCCACTAAAGTTCGCTGTCGTACTAGAACCAGTTATAGTTGCTCCACCAGGTGCAGCTGTAACCGTCCAAGTTCCAACTGCTGGAAGTCCGCTTAATGCAACACTACCAGTTGAAACTGTACAAGTTGGCTGAGTTATTGTGCCGATGATTGGTGCAGGAGGAGGAGTACAAGACGTGAAAGAACACTGCACAGTTGCTGTTGGTGTAACGACTGTCGCCACAACAGCTAGCGCCTGAGGGCCAACAGTACCTGACCAATTATTTGAATAAGGATCTGCAATGGTAGTTGGACCAGCTGACGCAGTTGGAGTAAATGGTACCGCGGCACAACCTGTTATTGGAGTCTCTCCTGTTGGGTCTGTTTTAATCAAATGGTAGTCAAAATTAGCACCACCCATTACAGTGGAATTCATAATGTATCCACCATCAGAAGTTTTTCCTCCTCGAGGTAGAATAGTAGCTAAACTAAAAGTGTAGTATTTCGACCAAACATTAGTTGTAGCTGTTGGATTAACCCTATGAATTGAATTTGCGAAGGTGAAGGAGAGTGGCCTAATATACATTCCCATAGTCACAAGATCAGTTCCGCCATCGACTTCGTAAATTTGAGAAACATCAACTGGGTCTGTTCCGAAGAAGCTACTTGAGTATCTAAATCGTCTACTAAAAGTCAAACCAAAACCACCTGTTGCAGCATATTTCATAATCAACTCATAACCATCATCTGAACCCGCGGCTATTGGGTCTCCAACGCTCGTTTTACTTATTGCTGAAAGGTATTTCGATGCAGCAGAAGCATTTGTGTTTGGATTATCAACTTGTTTATGGTATGTTATAACCCCTGCAGTAGTAGTTTTAATAATTAATGCGTCATTGGAAGTTGCATCATCACCATCAGAATTTGTATTAGAATTGTGTTGATTAACGTCGTATTGACCAACGGCAATATATCCGTCTGCAACTTCTACTACATCATTTAGGCTGGCATCATTGTAAATACGTTGAGCGGGTGTTTTTGTTGCGGCAGTATAATAACGAAAAACGTGATGCCAAACGTGATCACCGTTGGAATTGAATTTTACAATTAAAGGTGAACCAATTACTTCAGTTTGTGGGTCACCGTTCGCGTCGGTATAATTAATAGGAACGAAGTCAGTTTCAGGACCAGCGCCATCTGGATCGTGTCCAGTAACATAACCCACAGCAACATAGCCACCGTCAGAAGTTTTTACTACTCTATTCAAATAAGCACCATCCGCTTGAGAAATTGAAAATTTCTTCGATACAATTACAGCTCCGGTTGCATCAAGACGCATAAAAACTGCGGCACCCGACTCACTTCCTCCACAAACGTAGTATTCACTTAATACAGGGTCTTTTTTAATATCATTAATTTGAAATCCGATTGAGGCATCGGAATAGCGCTTCGACCATACAAGAGCCCCCAAATCATCAACCTGAGTAATTGTTCCATAAATCGGAAGGAAATTCATATTAGTTCCAGCAAACACATAGTTGCTAGGCGTTAATGCCTCTATAGCATTTCCGGGTAAATCAAATAATGCTTGATTATATGTTACACGAAAAGCATTTGTGGTTTGCGCAAAAGAATTTGTACAAAATAATATTGCACAGAGTAGTAGTCTTGTTGACATTGTCGTAGTAATAGGTGTTAATAAAAAATCCGGCTTAACTTTATTAAGCCGGATCAAAACTACGAATAATCAGATAATTAACAAAAAGTTAATTCATAATTTATTTTTCAGAGCTCTCTCTTGTGAAAGAAGGAATACCAGTAACGTCCATTCCAGTAATCAACAAATGGATGTCATGTGTACCTTCATACGTTATTACGGATTCTAAATTTGCCATATGTCTCATCATCGAATATTCACTTGTTATTCCCATTGCGCCGTGAATTTGACGTGCTTCTCTGGCAATATTTAAGGCTATTTCAACATTATTTCTTTTTGCCATTGAAATTTGAGCTGAAGTTGCTTTCCCTTCATTTCTTAATTGACCAAGTCTAAAAGTTAATAATTGCGCTTTCGTGATTTCAGTAATCATTTCGGCTAATTTTTTTTGAATTAGTTGGAATGAACCAATAGGAACTCCAAATTGAGTTCTTTCTTTTGAATAGCGCAACGCCTGATCATAACAATCCATTGCAGCACCGATAGCTCCCCATGCAATTCCAAAACGAGCAGAGTCTAAGCAGCTTAAAGGTGCACCTAATCCTGTTCTACCTGGCAAAATATTTTCTTTAGGAACTTTTACATTATCAAAAATCAATTCACCGGTAACTGAAGCACGAAGTGATAATTTACCGTGCATTTCTGGTGTTGAAAATCCTTCCATACCACGTTCCACAACTAGTCCATGAATTCGGCCAGTTTCATCCTTCGCCCAAACAACGGCGATTTGCGCAAAAGGAGCATTTGAAATCCACATTTTCGCACCGTTCAATATTACATGATCTCCAGCATCTTTGAAATTAGTAATCATGCCACCTGGATTTGATCCGTGATCTGGTTCTGTCAATCCAAAACAACCAATCATTTCACCCGTTGCTAATTTCGGTAGATATTTCATTTTTTGTTCTTCCGAGCCATATTTCCAAATAGGATACATAACCAAAGAACTTTGTACAGAAGCTGTTGAACGCAAGCCTGAATCACATCGCTCTAATTCTTGCATTATCAAACCATATGAAATTTGATCTAATCCAGGACCGCCATATTCTTCAGGAATGTAAGGTCCAAAAGCTCCAATCTCTCCAAGTCCTGGTAAAATATGATTTGGAAAAGTTGCGTTTTCATAATGTTCGTCAATAATTGGAGACATTTCTTTCTTTACCCAAGCTCTTGCAGCATCTCGTACAAGTTTGTGCTCTTCCGAAAGTAAATCATCCATGTTGAAATAATCAGGATGAACGTATAAATCAGTTTTCATAATCTTCTGTTTTTGAATTGGCAAATTTAACGATATTTTTATTCAATGTTAGAATAAATCAATTGCAAAAGATAACTTTGTTGAGCTTCATCTTTATTTTGAGTAGAGAAAAAACACTATGTTATTAGCAACTATTGATACAATCCCAGAAGAATTAATAGCACGAGATCATCCTATTACTTTGATCGTTGGACTTGGGATGTTCTTATCCTTTATATTAATTGCCTTAGCAAAGTTAATTCAAGCTGATATCTATTTAGCGTTGGCAATTTCTTTTTTTAAGAATAAGGGGTTATATAATTATTTAAGGGAATCTTTACCAATTCAAAAGGCGGGTTCCTTGTTATTGCTGATTAACTATTGGATTGCATTTAGTTTACTTTTATTATTGATTTATAAATCGCTCATTGGGCTGTACGATGAAAACATTTGGTTAATTGTTGCTGTTCCACTAGGCGTATTGGTATACAATATTGTTGGTTTTTATTCAGTTGGTTTATTTACAGGGGAATTGGGAGTAATGCAAACACCGATATTGATGAAGGTAACTGGAGCTCAATTTTTGGGGATTGGCTGTTCAATTTTGGTGTTTTTAATTTCTATGCATTTTATTGATGAAGAAATGTTTATTCAATTTTCAATTATCCTACTTGTTTCAGAAAACACCTTGCGATTAATAAGAAGTTTAGTATACGTATTCGCTCAAGGTGTTTCATGGTATTATATTATTATGTATTTTTGCACCCTTGAAATTCTTCCGCTATTAATGACTTACTATGTTTTGTTAGTGGATTAGTAATATAAGCTTGTTAAACGAAATATAATAGTACAGTGGCAATTAAAACAATCTTGGTTTCCCAACCTAAACCAGAAGGCAATAAATCGCCTTATTTTGATTTAGCTGAACGTCATGGATTAAAAATCGATTTCAGATCATTTATTCAAGTTGAGGGTATTGATGCTCAGGAATTTCGGTCACAAAAGATTGATGTCAAAGCTCACACTGCTGTTATACTTACCTCAAAAACTGCTGTTGACCATTTCTTTAGAATTTCAGGTGAATTGAGATTTGAGGTTCCAGACACAATGAAATATTTCTGTATTTCTGAAGCAGTTGCATACTATTTGCAGAAATATGTGACGTATCGTAAGAGAAAAATATTTTTTGGAAAGCAAACTATTGAAGATTTAGTTGAAATTTTAAAAAAACATAAAAAAGAAAAATTTCTTTTGCCTTGTACAGATATTTTAAGAGACAAAATACCAGAAACGCTTATTAATAATGATATAGATTTTTCTAAGGCTATTCTCTTTCGAACTGTCGCATCAGATTTGTCAGACTTGGAAAATGTTTATTACGATATGTTGGTTTTTTATAGTCCTGGAGGTATAGAATCGTTACTCAAAAACTTCCCTGACTTTAAGCAGAACAAAACGTTTATTGCTGCTTTTGGGCCAACAACGGCTAATGCAATAGTGAAAAACAATTTGCGATTAGATTTACACGCTCCTCAGCCAAACGCCCCATCAATGACAGGAGCAATTGAGCTTTTTGTAAAGGAACAAGCAAAGAAAAAGTAAGGTCTAAGCCAGAAACTTTCGCGGGACAATGTCCTTGTTTTTGTACTTTTACGGCCGTTTTATGGTCTGTTCGTAGCCGTTTTAACAATCTAGCTTTTCAAGAATGAATTGATTAATTCTATTTTTTTAATTATTTACTTGATAGTGTTCCTTTAAATTTGATGGATATAAACTAAATTTTTTAGAGCTATGAAAAAAATAATACTTAGTGTTGCTTCAATTATTGGTGCGACAGCAGCTTTTGCCCAAGTAAATGTATCTACAGCGGTTGAGAAAAAAACAGCTGTACTAGAAGAGTTTACAGGAAACTTTTGTACATACTGTCCAGATGGACATAAAATTGCAGATCAAATTGCAGCTAATCCAAGTTTTGATGTTATCACAATTAAGATTCAAACTGGAGGTTTCTCTGGTACAGATCCGATTTTTGGTGGAAACTTACAAACTCCAGACGGTCAAACTATAGCATCATCTTTTGCGACTTCTAGTTATCCAAATGGATCCGTACAAAGAAGAGTCGCTTATAAAGGATTAGGTAGAGGAAGTTGGCAAAATGCAGTGCAAACAATCAATAGTGAAGATGCACCTGTAAACTTATACTTAGAGTCTACAATTGACGTTACAACAAGAGAATTAACAGTTGATGCTGAATACTATTATACTGCGACTCAACCAAATTCAACGAATAAATTAGTAATAGGATATTACCAAGATAATATTCCAGCGTATCAATATGATCCAGGATTCTATCCTTCTCAATTTTATATTCTTAGTGAGGAGTTATACGAATTTGACCATGCATACAGAGGGATGATTAACGGAATTACTGGTGAGGTTATCGCTAATTCTTCTGCGACATCAACTGCGATTGTAAGTCGTTCATTTACGTTGCCTGCAGCGTTCAGTACTTTTGCTGTTGAAGCGGGTGCTGTTAAAGTTTTTGCTTATGTAATAGAAAGCGCAGGTGGAGAGATTTTAAATGCAGCTAAAACTACTCCAGTTTATTCTAACTTCCCTGAAACAGATGAAATTGGAATTATTTATACGTCAAAATTGACTGATGAAAACTGTCTTGGTGCAGCAGGTAACTTTGGACCAAAAATGCTTGTTGGTACTTATGGTGGAAGTAACTTGACTTCATTTGATTATGATTTTGGAATTAATGGAAGCTCTGCACCTTATTCTTGGACTGGAAACGTTGCGCACAATGAAAAAGTTGTTGTTAATGTACCTGCAGCTCCATTCACATATGTTGCTTCTAACTCGATTGATTTGTCAGTATCAGATCCAAACGGAAACACTGATAACGTAACATCTAACAACGATTTTACATCTTCATTTAACGGTGGAACTACTGGAACAGCTAGTATGATCAGAATTGATATAACTGGAGCAGATCAATATGCACCAGACGAGTCAGAATTTGAATTGTTAAATTCTACAGGAACTGTTGTTCTGGCTTCGGGAGCACTTCCACAAGGTAACTCAACATTCCAGTATTCTATTCCAGCAGGGACAGAATGTTATAGAATTAAAATGATTGATTCTTACGGTGACGGATGGGGAGTTGGTACAACTTGTTCTATGAAAATTTATGACATTACTGGAGGAGCGAATACATTGGTAAGAACTTTAAACCAAGCAGATAACTTCGGATCAGAAAATGTTTCTGCGATTGAATTCACTTCAACTCTTGCAATTAACGAATTGGAAAAATTAAACTTAAATGTTTATCCAAACCCAGCTGAAGACATCCTTAATGTATCTTTTGATGCAACTGATGTTGATTTCTCTGTTGTAGTTATGGATTTACAAGGAAGAGTTGTTTCTCCAGAATTTAAAAATGACGCTAAAGGAATGCAAACAATTTCTATCCCAGTTGCTGATTTGGCAAGTGGAAGTTATTTAGTTTCTATTTCTTCTGCAACATCAAATACTACTAAGAAAGTAACGATTAAATAATCCTAAACTTTCTTTTGAGCGATCAAACTAGATAATTGCTCTCAAAATTTAAAAGCCGTTCGAGTTAATCGAACGGCTTTTTTTGTATTAAACCACTGTAATCCGCTATTTTTAGTAACTTTACCAGCTTCAAAACACATGATAAATGGCTAAAATTAGAAAACAAGACGCACTGGATTATCATTCAATGGGAAAACCAGGTAAAATCGAAGTTATCCCAACGAAACCGTATTCTTCTCAAAGAGATTTGTCTTTGGCGTACTCTCCAGGAGTTGCAGAGCCTTGTTTAAAAATAGCGGAGAACAAAGATGATGTATACAAGTATACAAGCAAAGGAAACCTTGTTGCTGTTATATCTAATGGAACGGCGGTTTTGGGATTAGGCGATATAGGACCTGAAGCTTCAAAACCCGTTATGGAAGGTAAAGGTTTGCTTTTTAAAATCTTTGCAGATATAGATGTTTTTGATATAGAAGTGGACGCCTCTGATCCGGAGTTATTTATCCAAACAGTAAAAGCTATAGCACCGACTTTCGGAGGTATAAATCTTGAGGATATTAAAGCCCCAGAGGCATTCGAGATTGAAAGAAGACTAAAGGAAGAGTTAGATATTCCGCTTATGCATGACGATCAGCATGGCACAGCAATTATTTCTGCTGCGGCATTGTTGAATGCATTGGAGTTAGCAAAGAAAAAAATTGAAAAAGTAAAGATTTTAGTTTCTGGCGCTGGGCCGTCAGCGATGGCATGTGTCAAACTGTATACGGCACTCGGTGCTAAAACTGAAAACATTTACATGTATGATTCGAAAGGTCTTTTATGTGCTGAAAGATCGGATATTGATGACTACAAAGCACCTTATTCAAAGCATAAAAAATCAATTGAATTTCAAACGGCGTTTAAAAAAGCAGATGTGTTTTTGGGATTGTCTAGAGGCGGAATTGTTTCAAAAGAAATGATTCAGCAAATGGCAAAAGATCCTATTGTTTTTGCCTTGGCGAACCCTGAACCAGAAATTTCATATAAGGACGCAACGTCTGCCCGAAAAGACATCATTATGGCAACGGGTCGGTCAGATCATCCTAATCAAGTTAACAATGTGCTTGGCTTCCCTTTTATTTTTAGAGGAGCGTTAGATGTTCGAGCAACAACGATTAATGAAGAAATGAAATTAGCTGCTGTTCGTGCAATTTCTTCATTGGCAAAAGAAACTATACCTGAAGAGGTAATTGAAGCGTATGGAGAAAAGAATATTTCTTTTGGACGTGAACAATTCATCCCAAAACCTTTGGACCCGCGATTGATTTATTATGTTGCTCCAGCAGTCGCAAAAGCGGCTATGGACTCTGGTGTTGCGAAGAATCCAATTGAAGATTGGGATGTTTATGAAATGGAATTGAAAAACCGTTTAGGTTTGGATAATAAGTTGATTCGTAACATAACTGAAAAAGCACAGCGTTCTCCGAAACGTGTTGTATTTGCAGAGGCTGATAATATTAAAATTTTGAAAGCTGCTCAAACTGCATGGGAAGAAGGCGTAGCTTATCCAATCTTACTTGGTAAAAGATCTTTAATTGAAGCTCTCATTCATGAATATAGCATCGAGTTTCAAGATGTTGAAATTATTGACCCTAAGTCAGATGAAGAGGTAGATAGAAGAAAGGCGTTTGGACTGCAGTTTTTTGAAAAACGAAAAAGGAAAGGTGTAACTGAATTTGAAGCCATTCAGCTGATGCGAGAAAGAAACCACTTTGGCGCTATGATGGTTGAGTCCGGAGATGCTGATGCAATGATTTCAGGAATTACGAGAAATTATAGAGATGTTGTTCGTCCTGCCATTCAGACTGTTGGAGTTCAAAAAGGAATGACAAAGGTGGCTGGAATGTATATTTTGAATACCAAACGCGGGCCTTTGTTTTTAGCTGATACTACGATCAATTTAAATCCAACTGCCAAGGATATTGCTGAGATTACTTCTAATGTAGCGAAAACCATTCGTAAATTTAAAGTAACACCGCGTGTGGCACTATTGAGTTATTCGAATTTTGGATCTTCAATTGGAGAGGATGCAGAAAAAATGGCAGAAGCAACTCGGATATTACATGAACAAGACCCAAACCTTATTGTGGACGGAGAAGTTCAAGCAAACTTTGCTCTGAACAACGCTTTAATGGATGAAAACTTTTCTTTTTCCACGCTTTCTAATAAAAAAGTAAACACCCTAATTTTTCCAAATCTTTCGTCTGGAAATATTGCATACAAGTTATTACAAGAAATCACGGAAGGAGATGCAATTGGACCTGTATTGGTTGGACTTAGTAAATCGATTCATGTTTTACAAATGGGTTCCACAGTCCGTGAAATAATTAATATGGTAAAAGTCGCTGTTGTTGACGCACAAAACAAGTAGAAATGATCGGACAACTTTACGGTGATATAATTGAAAAAAGCCCCACAGAATTAATTGTAGATTGTGGTGGAGTTGGTTACGAAGTGAAAATCTCACTCAATACATTTAGTGCACTTCCAAAGGAGAATAAACTGCGATTATTTACTAAGTTCATTGTAAGGGAGGATGCACAAATATTATATGGATTTGCGGAGAAAATTGAACGTGAAATGTTTAACCATTTAATCTCAGTTTCCGGAATTGGGCCTAATACAGCTATGATAATGCTTTCTTCTCTTGTCCCAGAAGAAATAGCATCCGCCATCCAAAACGAAGATGTAAAAACCATTCAAGGAATTAAAGGTATTGGAGCGAAGACCGCACAGCGTGTTATTGTTGATTTGAAGGATAAAATGTTAAAAATGGCATTTTCAACTGAAAATATTTTCAATGTGGGCAATACAAATCAATCTGATGCGTTAACTGCATTGGTATCCTTAGGTTTCGATAAGAAAACTGCTGAAAAAGCAATTGATAAAGTTAGCACAGGTGAAGATTCTGTCGAAAAGTTAATTAAGGATGCATTGAAAATTTTATAATTTTGCAGCTTGCTGGATTGCTACATATGAGATTCATACTAATATTTTTTCTTTTAACCACAACGTTCGCTATAAGTCAGGACTCTACTTTGGTGTTTCCTATAGAAAACAATACAGATCCTACGTTGACTACACCTCAAAGTTTTGACTTGGGAGATCCAACAGGTGTAAATCAGACTATTGTTTATGACCCTGTTACAGGAACGTATGTTTTTAAAGAAACTATAGGCAATACTGGTCTGAATTATCGTAACCCTTCAATGATGACATTGGATGAGTACCTTGAGTATGAGCGCAAAAAATCAATGCAGGACAATTGGAAAGATAAAATTGACGAACAAACTGCTGAAAATCAGCCAATGGAGTTTCCAATTAAAATTGGAAGTAAATTGTTCGAGAGCTTTTTCGGTTCTGATCAAATAACCATTCGTCCGCAAGGTACTGTTGAATTGTCATTGGGTGTAAACTCCTCAAGATATGACAACCCTTTAATTCCAGTTAAGCAAAGGAAGATTACGCGTTTCGATTTTGATCAGCAAATTAATCTAAATTTAGTTGGTGAAATTGGAACTCGTTTAAAGCTTGGAGTAAGTTATAATACGCAAGCTGCGTTTGATTTCGATAATATAACCAAGTTACAATACGCAGGAGATGAAGATCAAATTATCCAAAAAATTGAATTAGGTAATGTTTCGATGGCCTTACCTACTTCCTTGATTCAAGGATCTCAGACTTTGTTCGGTGCTACTACTCAATTAAAATTTGGAAATACTACTGTAGATTTGATCGCCGCATCTTCAAAAGGAAAACGAGATGAAATCAATATAACAGGGAAAGCGCAAGTACAAGAATTTGAACTAAGTGCAGATAATTACGAGGTGAATAAGCACTATTTCGTCAATTTATATCACCATGATCATTATGATCAGAGTATGGCCACGTTACCAATTGTCAATACAACTGTTAACATTACTCGTATGGAGGTTTGGTTGACAAATAGAACCAACAATACTGACAACACAAGAAATATAATTGCCTTCACGGATTTAGGTGAAGCCTTGCCACAAAACATTCAAGGAAATCCTGGGTCGCTCGCCGCTAGTGAACTACCTGATAATGACGCGAATGGACTGTATTCCTGGGCTTCTGGACAACCTTTGGTTCGAGGATTTGTGAATGCCGTTTCTGTTTTAAGTTCACAGGGTACAACTCCAGGGCCATTTCAACAAGCATTTGATTACGAAAAAGTACAAAATGCTCGAAAGCTTGGTGATCAGGAATTTTCATACAATGCGCAATTGGGATTTATTTCCTTGAATCAACCATTGAATAATGATGAGGTTTTAGCTGTAGCATATGAGTATACGTACAGAGGAGAAACATTTCAGGTTGGTGAATTTTCAACAGATGGTATAGCGGGACAAGAAGCGTTAATTTTGAAATTATTGAAGCCAACAATTATCAATCCGCAGAACAAATTGTGGGATTTGATGATGAAAAACGTTTATTCAATTGGAGCTTATCAAGTGGACCAACAAGGTTTTAGATTGGATCTGTTGTATAACAATCCAGCGACATCATTGGCAGTTCCATTTATGCCTGCTGAAAATTTAGGTCCCAATGTTACTGGAATTTCGGATAAGCAATTAGTTACGTTATTGGAAATGGATAAAATCAACGTGTCAAATCAGCCGTTTTCAGATGGTTCTTTTGATTTTGTTCCAATTCAATTTAATGGCAACCGAGCAGAAAACGGAGGTACTATAAATACAAGAAATGGTCGCGTTTATTTTTCAACTGTCGAACCTTTTGGAAAAACATTGTCCGATAAACTTGCGGCAGCAGGAGTTTCTCCAGTTATTATTAAGCAAATTGCATATACCGAGCTATATGATTCTACAAAAACAGCGGCGCAACAAATTCCTAGTAAGAATAGATTTAGCTTTAAGGGTGAATATCAGTCTTCAATAAGTTCGGATATTCCTTTAAATGCTTTGAATGTACCTGAAGGAGCTGTATCTGTTACCGCTGGAGGAATTAAGTTAACCGAAGGTGTTGATTATACGGTAGATTATAACCTCGGACGAGTTAAGATTTTAAATACTGGAATTTTAGAGTCCAATACACCAATCAAAATATCAGTTGAAAGTAATTCAGTGTTTGGATTTCAGTCCAAATCCCTTTTTGGAGCACGAGTCGCCCATAAGTTTGGTACGAAGCTAAATATTGCGGGAACGTGGATGCGAATGCAAGAACGTCCCGTCACTCAAAAAGTAGATTACGGAAGTGAACCGTTTAAGAATAATATAGTTGGATTTGATTTCCAATATAGAACTGAGGTTCCATTTCTAACGAAACTAGTTGATATGTTGCCTATCATCTCAACAAAGGAGAAATCGACATTTTCTTTGAATGGAGAGTTTGCGCATTTGATTCCAGGGACTCCTCGAGCTATTAGTAAAGATGGTACTTCATATATTGACGATTTTGAAGGTGCACAAAGTGCAATTGATTTGAAGTCAGTTTCGTCGTGGCGTTTGGCTACAGTTCCGCAGGGTCAACCGGATTTATTCCCAGAAGCTGGTGTTCAGGATTTAACTGCAGGCGCTAAGCGTTCTAAGTTGGCGTGGTACGTAATTGATCCTTTGTTTTATCAAAGCAGCAATTTAACTCCTGAGCACATTATTAACAGCCCTGAACAGTTGGCAGACAGTCGAATGAGATCTGTAAATCAAAAGGATATCTGGCCAAATTGGGACCCTCAGTATGGTTCTATTACAAACGTATCAGTTTTGGATCTTGCTTATTATCCGAAAGAGCGAGGGATGTACAATTACGACATTACGAATTCTGTCAACCCAGATGGAACATTTACCAACCCAGAAAATCGTTGGGGGGGAATAATGCGAGCGCTTTCCACGACTAATTTTGAAGAATCGAATATAGAGTACATTCAATTTTGGATGTTAGACCCATTTAATGGTGATGCTGAAAATGTTGATCCGAATTCAACTCATAACGGTGGTGATTTGTATTTTAATCTTGGAAACGTGTCTGAAGATATTCTTCCAGATTCACGTAAAAGTTTTGAAAATGGACTTCCGCCTTCAGGAACTTCATTAGTTGATGATCTTGATACAACTCTATGGGCTAGAGTTTCTACCCAACAAATTGTAGTTAATGCTTTTGACAACGAGCCTAGCTCGAGGGTTAATCAAGATGTTGGTTTGGACGGATGGAACAACGCACAAGAGAGGGAACATTATGCAGCTTATGTGAACTGGGTTCAAACAAATCCAACGTTGACTGCTGCCGCAAAAGCGAAAATGATTGCGGATCCTTCGTCTGATGACTATAGTTATTACAGAGATGACGTATACGATTCTGAGCAAAGGACAATCTTGGAACGCTACAAGAAATTTAATGGAATGGAAGGTAATTCACCTACTCCAGAAATGTCTGATACAGCGAATTCAGATGGTTATCCAAATTTAGCTACTAGTGCACCAGATGTTGAAGATATTAATCAGGACAATAACCTCTCAGAAACAGAAAGCTATTTCCAGTACAAAATAAGTTTACGTCCTGGTGATATGCAGGTTGGGAAGAATTTTATTACAAGTGTTCAGCCGTACAATAAAGGAAACGGAGATGTGGAGATGTGGTATCAATTTAAGGTGCCAGTGCGCGATTTTGAAAGAAAGGTTAACGGAATTAATGATTTTAGGTCAATTCGTTTTATGCGGATGTTCTTAAAAGATTTTGATGAAGAGGTTCTTCTGCGTTTTGCTCGATTGGAATTTATTCGTGGTGAATGGCGAAAGTTTTATGAAGACTTAACTCAACCAGGTGAGGGGGTAACTGTTGATCCTAACCTTACAACTTTCAATATTGGAGCAGTTAATATTCAAGAAAACGATAAAAGAACACCTGTTGAATATAAAGTTCCTCCAGGAATTATTCAGGAAACAGATCCTTCACAAACATATCAACGATTGCTAAACGAACAATCGCTAAGTCTAGAGGTATGTAATTTAGGTGATGGAGATGCACGTGCGGCATATAGAAATGTGCAATTTGATGTTCGAGCATATAAAAAATTAAAAATGTTTGTTCATGCTGAGGAAGTAGATCAGGCTATTGAATTAAATGATGACGATTTATCTTTATTTGTTCGTTTAGGAACAGATTTTAAAGACAATTATTACGAATACGAAATTCCATTAAAAACGACGGCATGGGGTTCAAGTGTCGATACAGATATTTGGCCAGAAGAAAATTTTGTAGAAATTGTTTTCGATCACCTTTTGGCCCTGAAAAGAAAACGGAACGCAGAGATATCAAATGGATCAACGGTAGCGTCTTATGTTGTGGAGTACTCTGAGTTGGACCCAGAAAATGCAGATAGAATAATTCGTGTAAAGGGAAGTCCTAATTTACAGGGAATTAAAACGTTGATGATTGGTATTCGAAATCCACACAAGGAAAAGCACACCCTGGATAGTTGGAATGAAGATGGGCAGGAAAAATGTGCAATTGTTTGGGTAAATGAATTGCGCCTCACAGATTTTGTTAGTGAAGGAGGTTCTGCAGCAACAGCTCAAATGCAAGTTCAATTCGCGGATTTTGCTAATTTGAATGTATCTGGAAATTATTCTGGAATAAATTGGGGTTCTGTTGAAAGTAGAGTGCAAGATCGCCAACGAAATGAACAAATTGGATTCGATATGAATGCAAATGTTCAACTCGGTCAATTCTTCGGAAAAAGAGCCAAAGTATCCTTACCTTTCTTTTATGGATATTCTTTAGGTATAATTAACCCAGAGTATGATCCATACAATCCCGATATAAAATTAAAGGACTACGAAGATGCTCAAATTAGAAAAGATAGAGCAAAGGACGGACAAGATTTCACGGAACGAAAATCATATAATTTCACGAATGTGAGAGTTGGGATGAAAGCAGGCGCAAAACCCCGATTTTGGCGTTTGTCAAATTGGGCCGCGAATTATTCGTTTTCGGAAACGTATTCGCGTGACTTTAACACAAAATACGATCGAACAAAAGTGTGGAATGGTGGTCTGAATTATGATTATTCTTTTTCTTCTAAACCGATTACTCCTTTTGAAAAAGTGAAATTCATGAAAAAGTCCAATTGGTGGGCCTTAATAAGAGACATTAATTTTTATTTAATGCCTAAAAGCATAGGATTTGGCACTGATTTATTAAGAAGTTACAACGAACGTCAAGTAAAGAATAATATAGTACCAGATTACGAGTTCGAACCGGTTTACATTAAGCGCTTTAATTGGAATAGGAATTATAGTCTGGCGTATGACATTACTAAAAAGTTAAAGTTCAACTTTACTGCAACTAATCAATCGATTTTTGAAGAAGGAAATCACGCGGTTGATAGAAAGGAGAATCCAGATGGTTATCGAGAGTTTAAAGATTCAATTTCTTCTCAAATTGGAACTTTAGGTCAAACCATGGATTACACACATAATTATACAATTAATTATACGCTTCCATTGGATAAAATTCCAGCATTAGATTGGGTAAGTGCTAATATTAAATATTCGGCAAATTACAATTGGCAACGTGCGCCTTTAGGTCAGGATGAGTTCGGAAATACTATTCAGAACAGTAGAAATATAAATGGTACTGCTCAGTTAAATTTCACCAATCTTTACAATAAAGTGCCGTTCTTGAAAAAAGTGAACGGGGGTGGTCGAGCAGGAGTTCGTGATAAAGTTTCAACGCGAGGTGCTGCAACGGGTGGAGATGCTCCTGACAAACCAAAGGAAGCCGAAGTTGAGCCAGAAAAGCCTGAATCGGAAATGACCGAGAAGGAAAAGAGAAAGGCCGAAAGAAAGAAGAAGCGTAAAGAAAGAAAAGAAGCTCGAAAGAAAAAACGAAACGGAAAAGTACATCCTGCTTTAGGTTTTATTGCGCGCTTGGCAATGACTGTTAGAAATATTTCAGGGACTTACACTCAAACAGATGGTACATTATTACCGGGATATAATCAAAGCACGAGTGTACTCGGTTTCAATCCAAGTTTTAATACTCAAATGGGTGGTTTTATCTTTGGTAAACAGCGTTACGATATTTGGGGGAATGAAACTGGATATAATGTAGCGGAAGACGCTCGTGACAACGGATGGTTAGTACAAAACGAAAATTTAAATAGACAGTACACAAATACGCACTCCAAAAACATCAACCTAAGAGCAAGTTTAGAACCATTGAAGGATCTTTCAATTGAATTGTCGGCGACCAAAAGTTTTGGAACCAATACGGGAGAATTCTATAGATGGAACCCTTTATCAAGTGCTTATGAAAGTCAAAGTCGTGTCGAAACGTCGACACTTACATATTCAAACGTTTCAATAGGTTCGGCATTTGTTAAATTGGGTAATGAATATCAGTCCGCTACTTTTGATAAAATGCTTACGAATAGAAAGGATGTTTCTCGTTCATTGGGTGAACAACACTCGAATTCGGCATTACAAACATCAGGTTATCACAGTGGATACGGCGGAGCGCAACAAGAAGTTGTAATGGGCGCCTTTTTAACGTCATATACAAATAGAGGCATAAGTGATAAAAATATTAATCCAATTAAAAATCTACCACTGCCAAACTGGTCAATCAATTATAATGGCTTAAAGAATTTCGAATTCATGAAGAAAATTCTTCGAAACTTTGTGTTAAGACATGCTTACACATCAACGGTTAGTGTTTCAGGAATGCAAACAAACTTGAATGCAGAATTCGATAGTAATGGTGATCCAATTGCGCGTGATTTGAATAATAACTTTATTTCAGGAATGCAAGTTCAAAACATTGTTGTTTCTGAGCGGTTTGGACCTCTTATTGGATTTGACGCAACATGGAATATCAAAGGTCAAGGGTTAATCACAAAATTTGAATACAAAAAGGATAGAAACGCCACTCTTTCTTTGAATAATAATCAAGTTACAGAGATTTTAGGGGAGGAATTCGTTATTGGAGTAGGCTATAAGTTCAATAAAGTCAAATTACCGATTAAAAAAATTGAAGCGAGTCCAGTGAATCTGCGTTTTGATTTCTCTTTTAGAGATAATTTAACGGTAATTCGTAAAGTCGTTGAGAACTCAAATCAAGCTACTGCTGGACAAAAGGTGATTTCGATTAAGGCGTCTGCAGATTATAACGTTACCAAGTTTGTTACACTGATGTTGTATTATGATCAAACGTTGAATACTCCGAAAATTGCAACGTCTTATCCAACTGGTAATATCAATGCAGGACTTAAATTGCGTTTCAACTTAGCTGGAGTTAACTAATGATTATTCGAAGTGCAGAACCTAAAGATGTATCATCAATTTTAGATCTTATCATCGGCTTAGCTGTTTATGAAAACGAACCAGATCAAGTAGATACAACAGAAGAAAAGTTACACCACGATTTATTCATCGGAAAGTTTTGTGAGGCACTTGTTGCAGAGCATAACGGTGAAGTTAAAGCATTTACTATTTATTACACATCGTATTCAACGTGGAAAGGTCCTTGCATCTATTTAGAAGACTTATTCGTGCTTGAAGACTATCGACAAACTGGAATTGGGTCAAAACTTTTTGAATGCGTTGTAAATGTTGCTAAGGAGCGTGGTTACGCAAGGATGGATTGGCAGGTTCTCGGATGGAATAAACCGGCAATCGAATTCTATAAAAAAAAGAATGCAACTCTTGATGCCGAATGGATCAATGGGCGTTTATTTTTTGATGGAACTGACTCGAAATAATAATTTGCTATAACAAATCGTTGGCTAAGTTTGCAAGCTCCGATCGTTCTCCTTTTTCTAATTTCACGTGAGCAAATAGCTGTTGACCATTCAAACGATCAACCAAATAGGCCAGACCATTACTATGTTCATCAAGATATGGTGTGTCAATTTGATTTATATCACCAGTAAAAATTATTTTGGTGTTTTCACCTGCGCGGGTGATAATTGTTTTTACTTCGTGTGGAGTAAGGTTTTGAGCTTCATCTACAATGAATATAATGTTCGATAAACTTCTTCCTCTAATAAAGGCCAAAGGTGCTATCACAATTTTACCACTTTCTTCTAATTCAAGAATTGCTTTGTGTTTTTTTTCATTTTCACCGAATTGTGATTTGATAAACTTCAAATTATCCCACAAAGGTTCCATGTATGGGCCGATTTTATCATTGGCGTCCCCAGGAAGAAAACCGATTTCTTTATTCGATAGAGGAACTATTGGTCGAGCCAATATTATTTGTTGGTACTTTTTGCTTTGCTCCAATGCGGACGCTAATGCTAACAATGTTTTTCCAGTTCCGGCAACACCTTGTAACGCTACAAGTTTCACGTTGTCGTTTAACAAAGCATTCAATGCAAAAGCTTGCTCTGCATTTTTTGGTTTGATGCCGTAGACAAATTCCTTTTCAATGCGTTCAATTTGATCTAAATGTGGATTGTAAACTGCTAGTGAAGACGTTTTACCATTTTTTAGAATATAATATCCATTCGCAATTTTATGTGTGCCCAAAACGCCCTCTTCTTCAATTCGACCCTTGGTAAATATTTGACGTATTTTTTCAGAATCTACATTTTCAATCGTAACAACACTTGAATTTTTCGCAACTTCATTATCTACCTTGCCAGTTTTATAATCTTCTGCCTGGATTCCAAGGGCTTTAGCTTTAATTCTTAAATTGATGTCCTTGGTAACCAAAATAACATCGAACTTCGTTTCAACTTCCTTAAGATAAAGTGCTGCATTTATGATTTTATGGTCATTTTTACCTCGAGCGTACACGCTTTCAGCGTTCAAACCGTCTGGATTTTCCGCAAGAACGATTTTAAATCTCCCCATTTCTTTACCTAGGGAAATCCATTCCTGAAGGCTTGAATTAAGTGAAATTTTATCGATAAAACGGATAACCTCTCGAGCAGAAAAGTTTTTTGTATCATTACCAATTTTAAAATTATCTAACTCTTCCAGAACAGTTATCGGAATTGCTACATCGTTGTTTTTGAATGTGGTAATTGACTGATGATCGTGTAATAATACAGATGTGTCTAAAACAAAAATTTTCTTCTTTTTCGGCATAGTCGATTTTTCCTTTCAATTTAGTTTTAATTGAAAGACTTTCGACCGAATTTAAATTGTAGTTATTGACAATCTAATGTTAAATGGCATTGTTTTCGGTTGTAAAAAAGGAAAGACCGAACTTAAAAGTTTTCCGATTTTATTAGTTCGAAGGAATGTAATCCGAAATAAATCGTTGAACCGGAACTTGAACTCTTCCATAAACAGCCTTTGTTTTTGTTGAATCAATGAAAAATTCAATTGGCGTATAATTAAATGTCCAAGTAACTCGACTGATTGAATCTTGTTTTAAGCGAGGTAAATAATTGCTTGTATGAAAAATTAGGCCTTCTGCATTCTTTTTAATGTGAAATGGTGTAGAATAGAGAAATCGGTATTTACTATCACTTTGAGTGATAAGTCCTTTTGAAATCAAATTAGATAAAAAGGAGTGTTTTTTATCTTTCATGGATATGAAAAGATCGAATCCAGCTACTTTAACATCTTTATAACTAACAACGTCGGTAACTTCAAAATTTTCATCCAATTCGGACGTGATATACTCTTCTTTAATAGTTTGAAAACCACCTTGACGATACGAAATATCTCCATCCCAAGCATTTAAAAACTGGTTTGTGGGGAAATTTATTTTACGCCCGAGTTTATTCAGAATTATCGATATTGGATCTTTTTCATTTTGTTTAAGTCGATCAATGTTAAAGTGTAAATTGATCAGGTTTTTGGTGAAAGTTTGTTTTTCATAAGCTTTGCCCGTACTGCGCAATTGAAATGACAATGAATCGAGCTGCGTTATAACTGTATGAAAATAAAAATGGGTAGAATCATTTGACATGGAAACTTCAGTTGATTCTATTCCAAAATCTTTCAATTCTTTTAAATGCAGTTGCGCAAATAACGGACGATGCTCGGGCACTTTTTTGTTAAAGAAAATGCGCCATTTGGGAGAGATTTCATTCCGTTTCGCTGTAAGCACTCCTTCTATGCGTTTTTTATAATTCTTTCCTTGGTAAACAAAAATCCAATCTTCACCATAAACAATCGATATATCTGACGCTTCAATTCGATACACTTTGGTATTGAGATAAGTGATTTCAGATACACTGGTAAACTTTTTTAAGTACACGATTCCTGCCTGAATTTTACTGCTATCTCTAAGGTGGGCGATTGCCCCCCAGTCTTCTAATTCCTTATTTTTTTCATTGGCAAAGAAGTAAACGGACTCTTGAAAATTTAGGCCGTAATTTTTGCCTTGACTTAACAGGAAGTCCGGTGAAAGAAAATCTCGAAATGGAATTTTATAATAGAACATTGTTTTAGACAATGAGCGCGATAAATCAAGAATGTCAGATTGTCCAATTATATCTGCATCAGGCAACCTGTCATAAACTCTTGGAGGAAGTGAATCTTCTGTAATCCAAGGTTTAAAATAAAGAATTGTAGCTAATGCTGCGGCAAGAACTGAAATTAAAAAAAGATTCCGAAACATTCTGTGTTCACTATTTAGCGATTACGTACAAACTATTGATCAAGTCCAAAATGTATGTTCCAGAGTTATCATATTCTCCTTCAAAATTATAAGTAAGATTGAACGAAGTTTTATTGCGAGAGGTTCCGGATGAAGTAAACTCAAGCGAACCGGTTTTTCCTCGCGTAACATCAATTAACTGATTTTCTCTGTCACTAAATAAGTTTTTTGGAAGCGTTTCAATTGCTTTTCCAAGATCAATATAAGCATACGAAACTCCGCTTTTCAGCGCTTTCTTTTGAATAGTTTTTGATAATGCGTTAGCACCGAATCCCTTTGGATTATTTATTGCTAATTGCTCATCATTAGTAATAATAAAAATGCCTTCATTTACTATAAGGTATAAAGATGCTGAGTTTAACATTCCATTCTCAATTTCGATATAATTGGCATGTTTTGTCCAGTTTGGCGAAATTTTACAAATTCGCGCAAGAAGCTTTGAAGCAATATCAGAACGATCTGTAGAAAAGCCAGTTGTGAATATTGGCATGTCTTCTTCCGCTTCAACAGTTTGTTCAGTGTACTCGAATGTTTCCTCGTCGTAATCAAACACAACTTTCTTTGTTTTTACCTTTTTAATTCCACTATATGAAGCAAACATTCCACCTTTGTAAGTATCAAAAATGGCATCTTTATTTAGAAATTCGTCCATGATTTCCAATACCAATAAACTGTACGACATGTCATTTGTGTTTTCCGCTTCTCGCTCGAGAATTGGAACAATAACATCATACGCTTGTTCATAAGCTGCTCTCAAATTAACGCGGTAAGTAAAAAACCCACTATTGTCTTTGTGAACGTATTTAAAGAAATTTTTATCAAATTTCGTGTCTGTTAACTTCTCGTAAATTGAACCTAACTTATCACCATAGTTTGCATCCATGTGCATTTCAACAGAATTCGTGGTAATGGTCAATTCTCCCGTGATCAAGTTGTCTTTGTAAACTTCATACAAATCGTTATACAGTGAAGGATAATGTAATCGCATATAACGGATATCATAATCTTTACGAATTGTTCTCGAATTATCTATATAAAAAGTTCCTTCAGCAGTATTGCTTAATCTTGTTGCAAATCGATTGTCACTCGACATTAAGTTAATGCCTTGCAAGAATAATTCATCGTTGACTTTTTTCAAAAATTGCAATTGAAGCATTAATTCAATGGAATCTCTGAATTCATAATATGTTTTTTCAGTTGGGTCTTCGGTAGCAGCTGGGAGTTCTTCGTCTTCAATGTCAATCGGATTTGAAGTGTTTTCTTCAATTTCCATTTCATCAA
Source organism: uncultured Flavobacteriales bacterium (assembly GCA_913059205.1). Lineage (GTDB taxonomy): Bacteria > Bacteroidota > Bacteroidia > Flavobacteriales_D > Crocinitomicaceae > UBA4466. Next base: position 12,936 of record CAJXRM010000026.1, on the reverse strand, counting down.
AAAATTCAATCTCTTCTGCTTCCTCGTAATCAAACTCATTCCAGTCAATTCCATCATAATAATCGTTATACCATGGATATTCGTTTCCATTGGCATACCAAACGGAATCAGTAATATCGTTTACAAAACGATCATTTGGTGTAACGCGATAAAGTATTCCAGCGTTTCCTTTAATGGCAATTCGATTAAAATACGAAACATAAAATTCTACTCCTGGATATTCACTTTCCATCGGTTGAAAGTCGTCAAAAACGTCAAATAGTTTGGCTTTATCTGTTATCCCGAAAGTAAAACCAGAAACTTCATAATCGTCACCGTTTCCATAAAAAACATTGAATTTTTGATTGAAATCAAATCCAGTATCTTTCAACGTTTTTCCAGAGGTAGAACCGTCAAATAACTCTTGTTGCACTTCTTCCATAAATTCGTATTTAATCAATTCATCCAAAGAGATTTTTTGAAACAAGCTTATGTTATTGATGCTGAAAACAGAAGCCGCATCTTTTGGAACAAGGTTTTCAGAGTTTTGTCCAAAAACAATTGATGTAAATAATAGAAATGTAAAAATGAATTTAATTTGCATAGTTCAATATTATACGCATAAAAAGGAATGCGAAGTGTCCAACAAAAATACAAAAATGAACGGTGTTATTGTTCTTTTACTAGATAAATAGTATTGTCCAAAAGACTTGGGTTCTGAGTCAAACTATAGGCGTTTGCGCGCAACATCACAGCTCTATTGTTTTTTGCTTGTTTCGCATCAGAATTTTCAAATGAAACTACGTCCCTTTCAAAACGAGTAATGGATGTATAACTGCCTAAACGAAGTAAATCCGCATCTTCCTTTTTAAATTGATTGGCTTTTTCAATTGTGATTTGTGGAATTGAACGGACTAATTTATCATCATCGAAAGTAAGCCAGCGCGATTCTATTTCTTTATAATTGGTACCTTTTGATTCGGACTTTACAATTGATACCACGGCTTCTTGAAGGTTTTTCAGCGAACTGAAGTCAAATTGAATTTTGAAAATGAAATCGGTATAGTTTGATTCCATTTGAACATTACTGATTCCATTTGATTCTTTTAATTGTGAAACAACTTCTTTTATTTTCAATGAAATATCATCAATAGAGGGTACTTTTTTGCCATCTAAACTATCTAGTGCCAGTAGAGAATTCACTTTTACCTTACTAGAACTTAAGTTGATTGAATACTTAAAGGTTCCGGAACCATCATTATTTAATGTTAAGTCATCTAGAATTTCAATGCAACTTGAAAAACTAAAAACAATAAGGACACAAGCAATAAATAGATTCCATTTCATAGTACAAAATTATGGAATTCATAAATACAAATAACACGCCAAGAATTTCAATTTTAAGAGGTAACATATTTTATACTATTTTTGAATTTCAAACCAAAGCAGATATGGAGTCGAGCATAAATTGGATGCGATTTAAGTGGGTTATTTTTGGAGCCGTTGTGGTTAGATTGATTGCTGTAATTTTTTCTCAAGGTTATGGAATGCACGATGATCATTTTTTAATTATTGAAGCTGCATCTTCATGGGTTGATGGCTACGATTATAATAATTGGTTACCATGGACAGAAGGAAATACAGGTCCAGATGGGCATAGTTTTAGCTATGTTGGATTAAACTATATTTATTTTCTGTTTATGAAGTTTTTGGGAATTGTAGATCCAAAAACGCTTATGTTTTTCAATCGTTTAATTCACGCGGCTTTATCAATGATTGTTGTCATTTATGGCATCAAAATAACACGAAAATTCTCATCGGAGGAAAATGCGATGCGAGTAGGATGGTTAATAGCTTTGTCGTGGTTATTTCCAATACTTTCTGTTAGAAATATTGTGGAAATTGCTGCAATGCCTATACTCGTTTTAGGTTTTTGGTACTTAATTCGAGAAAGAAAGGGGTTGGATTTTTTATGGGCAGGAATACTAATCGGTTTTGCTGTTTCTTTTCGATATCAAATTGGTGTTTTTGCAATTGGTGCCGCTGCTTGTTATTTTTTCCAATGGAAATGGAAACCATTTCTTCTTTTTTGCGCAGGAATATTAATCGTTTTTCTGATCACGCAGGGGCTTGTGGATTTTCTTATTTGGGGTTATCCCTTCGCTGAAATGTTGGGTTATATTGTTTACAATATGAATCAAGGGACTGAATACATGCCCAACACAAACTACTTCATGTATTTTATGGTTTTAGCAGGAAGTATGCTTTTTCCTTTGGGTGCATTAATGATGGTAGGATTTTTTAAATCATGGAAAAAATACTTCCTCATTTTTTTACCAACGTTTATTTTTATTTTATTCCATACGCTTTATCCGAATCGTCAAGAGCGGTTTGTATTAACGATTTTACCCTTCTTCATAATTTTAGGCGTAATTGGGTATGATTTGTTCAAAAATTCCACGATGAAAGAACGGCTTTGGAAGTTTTCATGGATAGCATTTTGGGTGCTGAATATACCATTGTTGCTATTTGCTACAACCACATATTCTAAAAAGTCGCGTGTTGAATCTATGTATGCGATACATAATAATAGTAAAAAGGAAAACGTAATATTATGTGAAGGTTCAGCGAATGTTCACACTTCAATGTTGCCTCGTTTTTATTGTGGAAACTGGAATACAACATTTATTGAAAGAACAGATTCTACATTGAGTTTAACTGTTTTTGATGGATATGAATACGATTATATCTACTTCTTCGCTGAAGAAAAATTAGCGGAACGAATTGCAGAGTACAAAACGATTTATCCAAAAATGACTTTGAAAGCGAAATGCTCTCCGAGTATGATTGATGTTTTGCTACGTAAATTAAATCCGCGTAATGCAAACGAATACATTGAAGTTTGGGAGACAAATTCCAAAAAATGACTTGTTTTTAGTCCGAAGTTTTATATCGCGTAACGCAAAAATGAATGGAACGTGGATTTCAGTATTGAAGAAGATGTCTTTTGTCCTTCGGTGGGATAGTAATTTTATCTAATTTACTATCTTTGCACCAAAACAGGAACGAATGTCAGACGATCAACGAATTTCCACAACGAAAGCGCCAAAACCAGTTGGATTATATCCGCACGCTAGAAAAGTAGGTGATTTACTTTTTCTTTCAGGTGTAGGTCCCCGAACAGCAGGTTCAGATGCAACAGATTCCGCTGTACCAGGATTGGAATTGGATAAAAATGGCAACTTCATCTCCTTCGACTTTGAAGCACAGTGTCGAAGTGTATTTGATAACGTACGTATAATTTTGGAAGAATCGGGTTCAAGCTGGGATCAACTGGTTGATGTAACTGTATTTTTAGTAAATATGAAACGAGATTTTCATACATACAACAAGATTTACGCAGAATATTTCAAAGATAATTTACCATGTCGCACAACGGTTGAGATTAATTCTTTACCAACACCAATCGCGATAGAGTTAAAATGTATAGCAACAATTAAATAAGTATGATCAATTTTATTATTCGCTGCTCAGTAGCTGCAGCTTCTTTATTTTTTACGGTAGCACTTTTCTATAACGGATATTGGGGTTGGGGAATCATGATGATTCTTTTAGATGTTATTATTGGTTTCTCATTCTTTAGAAATGAACGAATGATCATGGCGTTAAACGCGATGAGAATGGGGGATACTGAAAAAGCAAAAAATCAAATTAATAAGATTTCAGCTCCTCAGTTTTTACCAAAAAAACAACATGCTTATGTTTTGTTTCTTAAAGCTGTGTTGGGAACACAAGAACTGGGTTTTGCGAAAAGTGAGGAATTATTACGTAAAGCCATTTCGATGGGATTAAGAACAAGTCAAGATAATGCTGTTGCACGCATGCATTTGGCAGGAATTTGTGCTCAAACTGGGCGTAAAACGGAATCATTGACGTTATTGGCAGAGGCGAAGAAATTGGATACTGGCGGAATGATGAAAGAGCAAATCAACCAGATGCAAAAGCAAATGACTGCTGCTCCTTCTAAAAACCAAATGCGTATGGCGCAAATGATGGGCGGAAGAAGAAAAACCCCGCGCAGATAGTATGTCGGATAATCGTTTGTACACAGCGGGTTGGGATGATTACGAACTGGTTGATGCAGGCGGAAGTCTAAAGTTGGAGCGATGGGGAGATATTTATACCATTCGTCCAGAAGTTCAAGCTTATTTTAAATCAGAAAAACCATTTGATGAGTGGCGCAAGTTGGCGCATTGGGAATTCATTTCCAAAGGTGGACAAACAGGCACATGGAAAGCGTTGAAAACCAATTCCCCTAAAGAATGGAAAATCAATTATGGAGATTTGGCATTCAACCTGCAAATTACAAAGTTCAAGCATGTTGGTTTGTTTCCGGAACAAAAAATCAACTGGGACTTTATTCAGGAAAACCTTACTTCAGATAGTAATTTTCTAAACCTTTTTGCATATACAGGCGCGGCTTCAGTTAGTGCAAAGTCAACTAACTCAGAAGTTATTCATTGCGATTCGGTTAAGCAGCTTATATCTTGGGCAAAGCAAAACATGGAATCCAGTAATTTGGAAGGTATTAAATGGGTGCACGAAGACGCTTTAAAATTTGCTGAGCGTGAAGTGAAACGCAATAAACACTATTCGGGAATAATCATGGATCCACCTGCATGGGGAATTGGTGCGAAAAACGAAAAGTGGAAATTGGAAGATAAATTGGAAGATTTATTAAAAAATGCTTCATCGTTAGTCGGACACAAAGGATTCTTAATTCTAAACACGTATTCACCAACGATTGATCGAAATGCAATAGAACGACTTGCTTATCGTATCTTTAAGAAGCGCAATTTTGAAGTTAAAGAGCTATGGATGAAAACAACTACTGGAAAAGAGCTGTTTTATGGTAATTTGTTGAGGGTAAGTTAGAAATAGTTCAAAATCTTATCTGCTAAAACATCGCTCAGTTTAAAATAACTTTCATTCGTCCAGCCGCCAACATGCGGAGAAAGAATAGTTTTGTCAGATTCCAAAATATATTTGAAATCTGCTGGCAGCTCTTGCTCAAAAAAGGATTCAAAACTCGATTTTTCATATTCGAGCACATCTAAACAAGCACCAAGTAGTTTTCCAGATTTCAAACCTTTTACTAGGGCCGAGGTTTGAACGATTTTCCCTCTCGATAAATTGATGAGGTATATGTTTTTCTTGAAGTTTGAGAAGAACGCATCATCTGCCATCAACAGCGTTTCTTCGTTTTGAGGAATGTGAAAACTAATTATATCAGCATTTTTAAAGATGTCCTCTAAACTCGATTCTTTAATAAATTGATTTCCAAATCCTGACTTGTATTTGTCGTATGCCAAAACTTGGATATCAAATCCCCTCAATTTTCTAGCAAAAGCAGCACCGTTGTTGCCATAACCGATAATTCCAACCGTCTTTCCATCCAATTCAATTCCTCGGTTTCCTTCTCTGTCCCATTTTCCATTGCGCACTTCATTGTCAGACTTCACCATCTGATTGAACAGCGCCAAAAGCATTCCTAAGGCATGTTCAGCAACAGCATTTCTGTTTCCTTCTGGAGCATTGAATAATTGAATGTTTTTTTTAATACAATACGGTTGGTCAATGTTTTCCATTCCTGCTCCTGAGCGGGCAATAAATTTTAAATTGTTGCATTTGCCGAGAAAAGATGCGCTCATTTTAAAGCGTGAACGAATAACAATTCCAAAAGCGTCGTTTAAAAGCGGTTGAATTGCCTCAATTGACAATTGAGTAGCATCTATACAATTGTAACCGTTTGCTGTTAAACGATCTTCCAAAATTGGATGAACGGTATCGAGAAATAGTACGTTTTTCATACAGAATTTATATTCCAAACATTAAAATGCCGATTGTCAAATAAATAAACAATCCAAGGACGTCATTTAAAGTTGTAATAAACGGACCAGTTGCTAACGCGGGATCAATGTTGTATTTATCCAGCATTAAAGGGATTAACGTACCAAAAATCGCGGCAAAAATAATAACTGTAAACAACGATATACTTACAACAAACCCTAATGTTGGACTGTCAAAAACATACGCAAAACTGAAGATGATAGTTGATAATAAAATACCGTTCAATAAAGCTACGAGGGCCTCTTTTCGTATTTTTTTGAATACGGATCCAAATTGATCGGTTCCTCTTGCTAGTGACTGTACAACGATTGCTGAAGATTGTACTCCAACATTTCCACCCATCGCGGTAATTAAAGGAATAAAAAATGCAAGAGCGGGAATGGCACTAATTCCTCCTTCGAAACCTGAAATCACTTGTGCACTTAAAACTCCACCCAATAACCCGATTAATAACCACGGCATTCTTGCACGTGACATATGAAACACACTTGAATTTGATTCGATGTTTTCAGAAATACCAGACGCCATTTGGAAATCTTTTTCAGCCTCATCCATTATGACATCGACAACATCATCAATTGTAATTCGACCTACCAATTTGTTTTGTAAATCAACAACTGGAATGGAAACTAAATCATATTTCTCCATCAATTTGGCGACATCTTCATTGTCCGCACTTGTCTTAACAGAAATTACATTTTTATCCTGGTAAAGATCTTTTATTTTGGTTTTTGGACTTGCAAATAATAGGCTTTTTAACGAAAGAAAGCCGAGTAATTTATTCTTGTCGTCTACAACATAAATCGTGTGAATTTTTTCAACTTCTTCTGCTTGTTTTCGCAGTTCAACTACACATCGATCTACAGGCCAGTCAATTTTTGCTTGAATAAACTCTTTTTGCATCAAACCACCTGCTGTGTCTGACTCATAGTTTAAAAGGTCAACAATATCCTCGGCTGTTTCGCTATCGGTAATTTGAGCGATAATTTCTTCAACTTCTTCTTGAGAAAAGTGGCTAATTAAATCCGCGGCATCATCAGAATCAAGTAGCTCCAGTTGTTCAGCGATTTCTTTAGTAGAAAAAGACTTGATCATTAACTCACGCAAGTCTTCATCCAATTCCATAAGAATATCACCTTGTACCGATTCGTCGGCTAAATCGTACAAGAAGACGCCATCTTCATGATTCAATTCACAAATAATACCAGCAATATCAGCATAATGGAGTTCAAGAACATTTGTTCTTATCCATTCTCTGTCTTGCTGCTCTATCGCCAACTCAAGTGAGTCGAGATATTCCTTTGTTAATTCAAACTGCATTCCGAAGTTTTTTGCAAAGGTAACACTTTTTAGTTCGACTATCTCAGTAACAGCATAAGTTCAAAGAATGTTGGATGGAAATCGGATACTTCAACCTTCTAAAGATGATTTTTTTATGGTTGAATACGATACGGAATATAAACCGTAAAAAAGAGCAAAAAATGTTACACCAGATTGTGTTTCTAAAGTGTCTTCCGGCAAAAATGAAACCACTGCAATCAAAATAAAGAAAAGTCCTACTAGGTGATTATTGCGAATATTAAACAGTGTAAAGTAAGAAATCATCCAGCAAAAAAGTACTAACCCTCCAATTCCAAAAGTGATAAAAACCGTCAAAAACATATTGTGAGCTCTATGCCAATTTTCGACATCTAAAAGTGATTTAGATTCTTTGTATTCTTTGTTAAAAGCGATCTGTACATCGCCTGTCCCGACTCCAAATAACCAGTTTTCTTTAATGATGGAAATTCCGGCCTTCCAATAGCGTATTCTTTCTAAAATTGAATGGTTATTTGGTGTGTTGGCGTTATTTAATTGATGTTTTATGCCGTAAAAACGCGCAATTATTCCTGACTTTATTGTGCTAGCATGCCCCATTTCAATATCTCGAATTTCACTTTTCGATAATTGTCGCACCCCATTCGCATCTTTTCTTAAATTCTTTGAAGACAAATAGCGAATTAATGTTTGTTTTAAATGCTGGCCAACAAAATCAAGACTATCAATAGAAATTGAAGAGCGTTTAGACCATTCATTGCGTAATTCTTCTTCACACACGTATATATAAGTGGGTTCTCCTGTTTCAACTGTTATTTTTGAAAAATCATGAGTATATGGATTACCTTCAGTTGTTTTCAAGTCCAAGTTTGTATAATCTTCTTTGTTAATGTGCATTGGCTTAAAAAGCCAAATTAAAGCGGCGATTAAGCTCATGGAAATAACGCTAACCGTAATAAACGCAGCCAATTTCCATCTTTTCCAAATCAAGTAAATGCTGTAAATCGAGATTAAGGCGAATAGCGTTATTAAACCTGATAGAACTTGAGAGTATATGGTATAAAATACTAACCACAGAATTAACACACTAATAAGTAATCTGTATTTTTTGTATTTCAAGAAACTCAGTAATATGGCAATTGACATCGTGACGATTATAGCATATCGAATGTGCGATCCGAAAATAGAAAGTCCCCGAATGTCATTATAAACAATGTTTCCTATCCAACCATTATAAAGGACAAAATTAATTACTGATGTGATTAGCGTACTTGAAACATAAGCAATTAACACATAATGCAAATGTTTACTGTCAGCTAGAGGTTTAGCAATTAGTATTAATGGAATTACAATTAACGGAATTTTAATTCGAATGTCATTCCACGCATAATCAAAATTATCGGTCCAAATTAAACCAATGAAATGAATAATGAAAAAGAAGGCTAATAATAGGAAGGATGTATTGGATTTTAAATTGGTCCATTTTGTTTTAAATTCACCTTCAAGCAGAAAGTTGAGTGATAGAAACATCATAGCCAAAGACATCACGATCTTGTTCAGAGGAACGCCAATAGCGAGTACACAAAGACCAAATGTCAATAAATAGGAATGAGTATTTTTTCCGAATAACCGGTTTAGCATGTTCGCAGAAATAGTTTAACGATGTAAACGCAGTTTATTTTAAGATAGTATTGTAACGGGAAATATCTTTTAACACTTCTAATGACTTTTTGATATAATCATCTTCCCTGAAAGAGTGTTCGGCACGCCCCTTTTGATAGTAGTAGCGAGAAACAATTTCATTTTCAAGAATTTGGGAAATTTGAGATTTGAATTTCTCAATATCACGTTCTTTTGAAGGTGTCACTTTTTCCATTAAAGCAGCGTATTCATTTTCAGAGTCTTCAAAGAACCCTTCGTCCTCAGCAACTTCTTTCATCTTTTTCAACATTTCTTCCGTTGCCGTTGAATAATCAAATTCTTGCTTCATGATATACGCCTTAAACTTACCAAACTCGGCATTATTTAATCTGAAACGACTTGCGCTATCTATGCTTGGATTGGCGTAATAAAACTCAGTCGCATAATCAAAGAAAAAGTTGTTTTGAAGAAATGTAATTGACAAACGACTTAGTTCTTTCTCTTCAACTTCAATATCTGGGTCAATTCCACGACCGTCAATCACATCACGACCATTTTTGGTTTTGAAAATTTTAACCAGGGAATCGGGGATTTCCGCAACTCCTTCACCGTCAAGTCGATCATAATATTCTAAACGCTGCACACATCTCCCTGAAGGAGTATAGTACTTTGCGATGGTTAATTTAACTTTAGAACCATATTCTAAATCGTATGTTCGTTGAACCAATCCTTTTCCAAAAGTACGTGTCCCTACAATAACAGCTCGATCTAAATCTTGTAAGCTACCAGAGACAATTTCACTTGCAGACGCGGAGCCTTCATCAACTAAAACAACCAATGGTATTGTTAAATCAATTGGCTCTTCAGTAGTTTTGTAATCTCTATTTTCTTCTTCAATTCTTCCCTGTGTTGTAACGACAGATTGATTGCGTGGAACGAACATGTTTACGATTCGTACAGCTTCTATTAATAATCCACCACCGTTTCCTCGAAGGTCAAGGATTAATTCTTTCATTCCTTTCCCTTTTAATTCTGTAAATGCTGTTCTTACATCAGCTGATGCCGTTCTAGTAAAACTGTTTAACTTTATATAACCAGTCGATTCGTTTAACATTCCAGAATAAGGTACATCCGGAAGCTTAATCTCATCTCGTGTTATTGAAATGGATTTTTTATCACCATTTAATCTTTCTATATCTACTTTAATAGTCGTGCCTTTAGGCCCTTTTAGTGCATTTGAAACATCTTCTGTTGTTTTACCAACCATTGATTTACCTTCAATTGCTAGAATTTTGTCACCTGCAATTAGTCCAGCAACCTGCGCAGGATTATTTTCGTATGGTTCAGCTACATAAACAAACTCACCTTTTTTACGGATTAAAGAGCCAATTCCTCCGTATTGACCAGTAGTCATTAATTGGTAATCTTCAATATTTGACTCGTGATAGTACACAGTATAAGGATCTAATTCTTTTAGCATTGCATCAATCGCCACTTTAGATAAATTCCCAGTTTGGATATCATCCACGTAATATTTTTCTAGATGCTCATAAATCTGGTCCAATTGCTCCAAGCTTCGAACAACTTCAAAACCATTCGATTGAGAATAAGAATTGGAAATTATAAATAATACGAAGGCGAAAACTCCACCTTTAAACGATTTGAAAATAGAATTACTTAGACTCATGAAGAGATTTAATTAGTTGATTAAACAATTTTACTACTTTTTTTTCCAACTGAACATGATTTAGTTCATCTTTGGATGAATATACTAAAAACAAAGCTAGTTGTTTATTGTTTTCGGTAAGGTAGGTTTCAATAATGGCTTTATTTAAACGAACCGCTTCTTTACAAATCCGTTTAATTCTATTTCGCTGATACGCCTTTCTAAAAGTTCTTTTAGGGGCTGAAAAAACAATTTTAAAAGTTGAGCTGTCTGTAAACTCTACTTCATTATAAATGGCAATTAATGGATAAGACTTAATCGTAGTTCCAGTTTTAAATAGATCTTCAATAAGTACCTTGCTGCATAACTTGTAGCGTTTTCCTAGATTAAATGCTCCCAATTGTGATAGTTGTTTTTATTGGTCTTCGTCTTTTTCTAAACGAGGTAGGTAAATTTTTTCAGCGACTATAAAACTTGTAGGAAAGTCTGCTTCAATTTCTGCCTTGTATTTTTCAGCCTCAAGTCGAGTTCTAAAATCTCCAGCTTTTAAAAAGAAATTTGGAGCATTGTACGCAATGTATGTGTCCGTTTTTGGAAATCGTGCAATTACACGACTTCGAGCGTCATTAATTACTGTTTTTTCTGAATCGAAATAGATTTGAACCCTGAACCCGTCAATTTGCGGCTTGATGTCCGGAGGCGTTACCTTACTTTGCTTTTCAACAAGGGCATTGATTCTGCCATCCTTTATCACTTCGATATTGCCTTTTTGCCCAAAAATTGAAGAGCTAGCCATTAAAATTAAGATGCAAATTAAGTTTTTCATTTTTGTAAAATTAATTCAGAGTTGTAAAAGTACTAATTTGTTCTTTCAAATCGTGTGCCGAATTCAAAACTAGGTACTAAAATGACTGATTATCTTATCATTTGATGAAGGTCGTTGTTTTTAACATTCATTAACGCTTATTTAGAATGAATTTAAATTAGATGGGGCCCATTCAAAATTGTCATAAAACTGTCATGAAATACATCATTTCTACTAAATTTGCTTTCGTCAAAAAGTGTTTTTTTGACTATGGACTAACAGTTTTTTACATGAAAATATCTAGTAGTCAGATGTTTAGAAATCTTAGCAAGTGGTACTTGAGTGCATTGACACTCCTATTTTTAGCTGGTACCTTTAATTCTCAGGCACAAGGTGAAGGTTTGTTTAAAGCCAAATGTGCAACGTGTCACCAAGTTTTTAAGGACGGAACGGGTCCTAAACTATTTGAGGTGCGTAACAAGTGGTCCGACGGCGGAGCAAAGGAAGGTTCTATTTACCAATGGGTAAATAATTACGAAGCTGCAGCAGCGGCTGATCCTTATGCTGCAACAGTTATGGCTTGGTCAGGAACCAATATGAATAAGTTCCCTGAATTAAGTGAGGAAGATATCACTTCAATCTTTGACTGGGTTGATTCACAAGTTGATGGACCAAAAGATGGTGAGCCTGCTGCTGGCGCTGAAGGCGCAACAGTAGAGGAGGAATCTTCTTCAAGCTGGATTTGGATGCTTTTAGGATTAATGTTCGTTGTAATTATTCTGGCAATTGGTGGTGTTCGTCGTCAATTATCAGCAGCAACTACTGAAGCCTCTGGAGGTAAATTCAATGATGACGCTTCTTACATGGATGAAATTAAGCAATGGGCTTGGAACAACCGTAAGAAAACAGTAGTTGGAATTGTAATTATCGTTCTAGCATTAATTGTTACATTATTCTTGAGTCTATACTCCATAGGTACAGTTGAAAACTATCAACCGTCTCAACCGATTGAGTTTCCTCACTCAGTTCACGCTGGAATAAATGGAATTGATTGTAAATATTGCCACAACTCTGTAACGAAATCAAAAACTGCAGGATTGCCAACTGTAAATGTTTGTATGAATTGTCACAAGCAAGTAACAGGTAGTACACCTGAGCAAGAAGCTAAAATCAAGAAGATTTACGAAGCAGCAGGTTACGATCCTTCTGGAGCAGGAAAATATACAGGAAAAACAAAAGAAATTGTTTGGAATAAAGTACACGTATTACCTGATCACGTATATTTCAATCACTCGCAACACGTAGTTGTAGGTGGGATAGATTGTAAGCAATGTCATGGTGATATGACCAAAATGACAGAAACTGCTAAAGTTCAACCAGTATCTGAATTGAATAAAATCGAAGGAAATATTCAGTTGACAAAAACGACATTAACAATGGGTTGGTGTATTGAATGTCACGCTGAAAAAGAAATCTCTCAAGGGTCTCTAGATTCTAAGAAAGATGGATATTATGACGAGATTCACAAACGTTTAATGAACAATGATAAATCATTATACGGTGAATATCCTGTCTCTTATACACATCTCCGAGCCCACGAGACAGGCAGAAATCTCGT
>CAJXRM010000025.1 GCA_913059205.1 uncultured Flavobacteriales bacterium | reverse complement strand
AGATTTCTGCCTGTCTCGTGGGCTCGGAGATGTGTATAAGAGACAGCCGGTAAGCATATCCACTTGTTACCCGCAATAAAAATACACAATTGAGAAAACAGCCTCGAAAAAGAAAACTCTAGTTCAGAACTTAAATCCAACTTTTTCTAGTTCTTTGAGCAGAAATTTAAAATTTTCTAATCCGAAAGGAACAACCATTTCACTTTTTTAGTAGTTTTGCCCCATGATTTCTAATAAAAGATATTATTGTTTCAATGACAGCATGCTGATTCAGCGCTGCATTATTTGCGTTTGGTAAGACAAGCGCAACCTCCCAGACCGATTGGTCAGAAACAAAATAATATCCTTTTTACACATTAGAAATGAACAATTACATACAACACGTTCTTGAAAGCACACCTTTAATTTATGTTCTCCTAGAATATGACGGGACAATTAATTATGTCTCTCCTGGTTTGCAAAAGGTTCTAGGATTGAAGCCTGAAGAGGTTTTACAACAAAACTGGTTTCGACTAACGCGTAAAAATGCTGTTGAATTGGATACTATTCAGAAAAAAATAAATCAATTTGCTGCTTCTTCTGAAACCATATTGCCAAACTATGTAGAACAAATGAATGACGCTTTTGGAAATGAAGTCTATATTTTATGGAATACAATTAAAACCCCAGACAATAAATTGGTTGGAACAGGGCAAGATATCACGCGTCAAATTGTACACGAATTGGAATTATCCAAATACAATAAACAACTTAAATCACTAAACTCTAACATCAACGATAGTATCAATTACGCTGCTCGATTACAAAATGCAATTTTAAAATCTCCGGATGAATTAAAGGTTTTGTTTCCCAATTCGTCCATTTTGTATAAGCCAAAAGATGTAGTCAGTGGCGACTTCTACTTTTTCACAAAAGTAAAGGATTTTACCTATGTGGCAGTTATAGATTGTACTGGACATGGCGTTCCTGGAGCAATGTTGTCCATCATTGCCAACACCCTGTTGCGCGATATTATCACCAACAGACAGGTGGAATCATGTGCAGAAATTCTTACGCGTTTGGACAAGGAATTCACCAATTACTTGAACGAAAACAATCCCAATTTAGCTATCTCAGACGGAATGGATATTGCTATATGTCGATTTGACAATGACCGCACATCTGTTTGCTATGCTGGTGCTTTTCGCCCTTTAATTATTATCCGTGACGAGGAAGTATTAACCTATAAAGCCAATAAATACCCCATTGGTTTGTTCTCAAACGTGACTAAAAACTTTGAAGAAGAAACAATCGACTTGAAGTCGGGCGATCATATTGTGCTTTTTACCGATGGATACGTGGATCAATTTGGTGGTGAAATGGAAAAGAAATTCAATCGAAAGCGATTCAACGAATTGTTGGTTGATGCTGCGAAATTGGACGGTAACGAGGCTCAAAAATACTTGGATTATACCTTTGAAAACTGGAAACAAAACGTGGATCAAATTGATGATGTGACAGTGATGCAGTTGCAGGTTTGATGAATACGATTGTGCAACTCTGTTTTACACAATTTGAAGCTATTCCTCAGCAACAAACTGCTCAAATACTTCCTTATAATCCGCTAGTTTTTTCGCTTTTTTCATCTTTTTAATTAATCGATGAGACGATTCAAAAGCCAATTCAAAGTATTCCCACAAGTGGCTCATTTTTAAAATTACATGTTTATCACCGGACAACTGTTCAGTGTACGCAGCGAGCAACTCATTGTGGAACGCTTCAAACAATTCCATTCGATTTTGTGGATACACATCAGAGTTTGTTTTTATCATTGATGGCAAACATGGGTCAGAAATTAATCCCCGACCTATCATCCAATTATCAATGGAAGGAAATCGTTCGTCCAATTCATTAAAAGCTGCAACAGAAGTAATATCTCCGTTGTAGTACAACTTATGACTGGTGTTTTCTATGCAGCGTTCAAAGGAATCTAAATCGACAGGTCCTTTATATAATTGCTTGCCTATTCGCGCATGAATTCCAATATTTTTAATCGGATATTTTTCCAATAGAGGAAATACATCCAAAATTTCCATCGGATGCTCATAACCCATTCGCATTTTCATTGAAACAATGATATCCGACTCGTTGTGTACACGGTTCAAAATAGCGTCGATTTTAGGTGCGTTGCAAATCAGCCCTGAACCCATTCCTCTGTTCGTCACCATGGGATAGGGACAGCCTAAATTCCAGTTGAGCTCAGTGTAGCCTAAATCTTTAACATAGTTCGCAACAAAAAGAAACTCGTCGGCGTCGTTCGTCATTATTTGGGGAATAACAACCGTATCCAAATTGTTTTTGGGATTTAAGTCACGCTCATAAACCGGTTTAATTTCAAACTTCCCATTTAAACGAACATATGGCGCATAAAAAACATCAATTCCACCAAAATAGCGCTGGAAAGCATTCCGAAAACGATAGTCGGTAAAGCCTTGAAGTGGCGAAGAAATTAAGGTGCAATTCGTCATAACTAATAGCGACAAATATACGATGTAAAACACCGAAGTTGATTAATCCTTAGTAGAATCATTGCCAAACGCAAATTCTGAATTTTGTATATTAGCCAAATCAAAGCCTATTAACACTTTACCTGATGAAACAGTTTTCTTTTCTTATTGCTCTTTTCGTTTACCTTGTTCAAATGAGTTTCTCTCAATCTATTCTTGTTCCTAATTGGACAAAATATGAAGAAAGTGATCTTACTGGAAGCGCGAATCACGTTGAAGGATGGGGTGTTGATGTTGACTCGGCTGGTTCAGTATATTGGGTTGTTAGCGCAAATCACATTGGTCAAGGTTTAGATATTATTGGACACAAATACGATGAGAATGGAAACGATATTTGGACAACTCCTTTCGTTTATGGAGGTCCTGGAAATCAACATGCATATGTCTGTAAAATAAAAGATACCTGTTTATACATTGGAGGAAAAACGTGCAGTGGTGGTCAATTATCTTGCGACATGCTACTCTTGAACGTTGACAATGATACGAAAGGATTAAACTGGTTTCAAACAAATGGTTTTAGTGCAAACGGCTATGACGAAGTAGATGGACTTGAGTTTTTAGATGATGGGATTTATTGCGGGGGATGGTCTCAAGAATATGAGTCAACTATCTATGAAAATGAAATTGGATTGTGGAAACTGGACTATTCAGGAACAACCGAATGGACGAACTATTTAGGCCAAGCTGGAACTGCTGAGCATCAAGACGGACACTTTGTGGTAGACGAAAACTATATTTATGCGGCAGGATTGTGGGGAGGAACTGGTTTTGCGAACCTTCTAAATGGACATTCATTTCTTGGAAAATTTTCACTATCGGATGGGGCGTTTGTCGATTCAACACTTTTTGGTACTCAATCCAACTTTTCTGACTTTGAGAATGCTTTAAGCATGACTTCAGATGGTGAGTTTTTGTACATCACTGGTTATACAACGCTGCCATCAACGAATAATGTTCAACTTTTCGTTACCAAATATGACAAAAACCTAAATCAAATTTGGTACTTCGATTGGGGCGGAAGCCAGACTGAAAATGCTCGCGGTATAGCCGTTAAAGACGATATAATTTACATAAGTGGCTGGACAGAATCTGCGTCTCACCTCACAGGAGGAGTAAAAGACCTGGTTTATTTGAAAGCGGATACAAGTGGAACTGTTTTGTCATACCAAACGTGGGGTGGTCCAGAGAAAGATGCACCACATGATATTGTTTTGCATGACGACCACGTTTATATCACAGGAACTACAACCAATGCGTCCACCGGTCGAAAAAGTGCATTTTTATTGGCAATGAATGAAGAAACAAACAACTTAAATTCAATAGACGCAAATCTATTTGGTTTTAATTTTGTACCAAATCCAACGAATGAAGAAATACATATTCAATTTAATTCAGAGCTAAAGGAAGATGCACTCTTGAGTGTAATAGATGGAACAGGAAAAGTAAGTGTGAATTCTAAAATTCCAAGCGGCACATCAAACTACAACTTGAAACTGCAACATCCGGGCGTTTATTCGGTTTTAATTGAGTCGGGAGAACTCAGAATTGTGAAAAAAGTTGTTGTGTTGTAAGCAAAAAAGTCCCACTATTTCTAGCAGGACTTTTTCAATATCGAAAAGAAATATTACTCAACAGTAATACATCCGTCTTTTACAGTAACTTTCGCTCCATCTTTTACTTTTACCCATCCACAAGAAGTTTTAATTTCAACTTCTGATGCGCTTGTTTGAATAGATGTAGATCCTGAAGTAGAGCTTCTAAATTCAACTTTTTGAGTCGAACCATTCGATTTCACCTCCATAGTGTGGTTTTTCGAATCTTTGTTGTAGTACTTAATTGTAAATGCACTTGCTACGTTTGCTAAGAAAATAAACGCTAGCGAAAAAATCATTGCTTTCAATTTCATAATTTAAGTTTTTGTTAGTTTAGTAATTGAGTAAATTTAAGCAATTTGTTTTTAGTTTTCATACACTTTCTAAAATAACTTATGATTCATTTTCAGCCCTTTGAGAGAACAGATTTTTATCGGCTTATCAATTGGCTAAGCTCCGAGAAGGAATTAATTCAGTTCGCTGGTCCAATTTTTTCATATCCATTAACAAACGATCAATTAGAGAATTACGTTGACTCAATTAATCGCAAAGTATGTAAAATACTATTGAGCGAAACCAACGAAGTAATCGGACATTGTGAATTCAACTATGAAAATGAAATTCCTCGTATTTCAAGGGTGTTAATTGGAAATCAAAATTATCGAAGTCGTGGAATTGGCACAGAAATAATTCGCAACATGTCGACTGAATTTTTTTGTGATACTCGGGTTTCTATAATTGATTTAAATGTATTCGCTTGGAATGATGGAGCGATTCGCTGCTATGAAAAATTAGGATTTCAAATTGTCAAAACAACAGTCTTTGAAAAAGAAATTGATGGTGAATTTTGGGAAAACCACAACATGCAATTAACACGTCACAATTTTGATTTAATTCAACGGTAAAAATTCATTTCTTCCACACACTTTCGTACCGGATCCGTCAATAAATATTCTACACTCTTCCCATTTTTAATTGCTTTTCGAATAAAACTTGATGAAATATTCATTACGGGCACATCCTCAACAAAGTGAACGTTTTTATGGTGCATTAAACTATTATCCGGAATTTCTTTGATCAACTCCGTTTCCTTTATACTAATCGCTCGTGGATACACATAAATAGCATGGTTTTCCAAAATTTCTTCGTAATTGAACCACTTGTGAAACGTTCGTATATTGTCTTCACCCATAAGCAAAGAAAATGTATAACCAGGATGCTTTTCTTTCAGATGAGCCAATGTCACAGACGTGAAACTTGGAATCTCCAGCTTAAATTCAATATTACTTGATCTTAACTTTAAATTGTCTTCAATGGCAATATTAACAAGTGCCAATCGATGATAATCCTCCAATAAACTTGCTTTTTTCTTCAATGGGTTTTGGGGTGAAACAACTAGCCATATTTGATCAAAATCCTGTTCTTGTGCCATATGATTCGCAATAATCAAATGTCCAACATGAATGGGGTTGAATGAACCAAAATACAAACCAACTTTCATACTAATTCAAGAAATTTTCAACCAATTTTTCCGCTTTTTTAAACGCGTCCAATAAATTATCATTTACTAAAATATGATCGAATTCTTCAGCAAATGCAAGTTCTTTCGCCGCTTTTTCCATGCGCTGACGTATTTTGTCTTCTGTTTCAGTAGAACGTCCTCTCAATCTGTTTTCCAATTCCTCAAAGCTTGGAGGCTGCACAAAAACAGCCATGGCACTATCTCCGAATTCTTTTTTCAAATTTAAGCCGCCTACAACATCAACGTCAAAAATCACGGTCTTTCCTTTGCTCCAAATGCGTTGCATTTCCGATTTCAATGTTCCGTAAAAATTATTCGTGTACACTTCCTCCCATTCGACAAAAGCGTCTTCTTCAATTTTTTTCTTAAACGATTCTACATCTAAAAAATAATAATCTTTTCCGTCAACTTCGTGTGATCGAGGCGAACGACTGCAGGCCGAAATTGAAAACTCAAGGCCAAAGTCTTTACTCAACAAGTGGTGTACAATTGTTGTTTTTCCCGCTCCAGAAGGGGCTGAGAAAATGATGCTTTTTCCTTTTAATTCATTTTCCATCGATCTACAAAGTATTTAATATTTGCTCTTTGATTTTCTCTAAATTATCCTTCATGCCAATGACCAGTTTTTGCATTTCGGCATGATTGCTTTTACTTCCTAAAGTGTTTATTTCTCTTCCTATTTCTTGACCGATAAATCCTAACTTTTTGCCCGACTCTGGCAACACCATTGTTTCCAAAAAATAGTCCAAATGATTCGATAATCGCATTTTTTCTTCCGAAATGTCAAGTTTTTCGATGTAAAAGATCATTTCTTGCTCAAAACGGTTGTCATCGTAAGATCCAGATTGAATATCTTCTAATCCTTTTTTCATGCGCTCACGAATCGTTTCAATTCGTGTTTCTTCATATTGAGGCACTTCGTTTAATGCCGAACGAATTTCTTCAATTCGAGCATTAAATTCACGTTCCAAATCCTCTCCTTCTTTACGACGGAAATCATTCATATTGTCAACAGCTGAATTCACCACAGAAAGAATAAATGCCTTTTCTTCTTCATCCAACTCTTCATCTGTGGACGTGTTAAAAATATCAGGCATTCTTAATATAACCGATAGATAATCTTCCGTTTTTTCACCTAATGTTTCGTTCAACGATTTCAATTCCTTATAATACGTTTTCGCCAAATCATGATTTATTGAAAATGCATTTTCGTCACTCACAGACTCTACTGATAGGGAAAAATCTACTTTACCTCGACATAATTTTTCGGAAATCAGCTTTCGAATTGGAGTGTCAAGCTCCTTATAAAGAGAAGACATTCGCGTATTTAAATCCATCGATTTGCTGTTCAAAGAACGCAGTTCCACGGAATATTTTTTTGATTTAAAATTATCTGACGCTTTTCCAAAGCCAGTCATTGATCTTAGCATAATTGCAATTTTGAGCAAAGGTACGAATTACGTATTACACTACAAGTTTCAATTCGCTGGTGAAAACGAAGCTACTTTTCGAATTGAATTGTAAAAACTGTGTTCCATCCTTCTTGAGAGCTGTTGTCAATTTCTGCCGATAACTGTTCGACCATTGTTTGAATTAAATCCATACCAAATGAACTTTCTTTTTGATTATTAGAAAATCCTATTCCATTATCCTTATACATTAGTTGAACTTTATTCCCATAATTCATAATCGAAATGACAATTTTTGGTTCTACTTCGTCTGACTGAAAAGCGTGTTGATATGAGTTTGTTATAAGCTCATTGATAATTATACCAATAGGAATAAACTGGTCCATTTCAAGCTCATTGTCAAATGCTTCAATTTCAATTATTAGGTTTTCTTTTGACAATGATTCCTTAAGGTTTTTAATCAATAATTCAAGGTATACTTTAGCACTCATGTTTTGAAAAGATCCTTGTTTATAGATAATTTCATGAACCACGGACATAGCATGAATTCGATTAATCGCTCCTTGAAAGGCGTCGTATACCAATGGATTATTTTCATTTTGAGTTTGCAAACGCAGTAAGCTGGAAATTATTTGGAAGTTGTTCTTTACGCGATGATGAATTTCTTGAAGCATCCCTTTACGCTCATTATTTTGCTTTTCGATAATTTTCTTTTGCTCCTTTACTATTTTTAGTCGCTTTTTTAAAATAATAGCGAAAACTATAAAAATGATTAAAAACAAAATTGATCCTCCAAGCAAGTAGTTTCTAATTCGACTATTTAGTGACTTTTCTGCCAATTTACGTTCAGTTTCCTTTTTGTTGATCGCAACTTGCTTTTCGTATTCACTTTGAAATTCACTTTTTATCAACTCTCGATTAAATTCCTCTTGCTTATTTATCTCCGAATGTTTTATAAACAGTGCTTGCATTTTGGATGCGTTTTTCCAGTCCCCCATGGCTGCGTAAACTTTGGACAATAGTTCCACGCTTTGGATAATATTTGCAGTGCTATTTGCTTGATTGGCTGTTTCTAAAGATAACTCGCCCAGTTCTTTCGCCAGATTTATTTTTCCTTGTTGAAACCGAATTCCACCAAGATTACAACTGGCATGTGAAATACCACGTGCAAAATTTAGCTCCTTAACCAACTCAAGGGATTGCTCAAAATAATGAGCCGCAGAATCCAAGTTGTTTTGAGTTTTATAAAGTGCTCCAATATTATTTAACGTAACTGCTCTACCATTTTGATCGTTCTTTAAAGTTCTATATTTCAAGGCAACTTCGTAGCTTTCTAATGATTTCTTGTAGTTTTTTTGTTCTTTATAAATTCCTCCCAAATTGTTTAAACATAACGCTATTCCTAAAGTGTCCTTTTGCTTTTTCAAAACTTCCAAGGCTTTGTCATAATAAACTTTTGCCATAGTAAAGTCTCCAGCATTGCGATACAATACACCAATATTATTCATCACCATAGAACTGTTCTCGTTATTTCCCGCCGCTTCCCATAGCTTCAATGACTTTCTATGAAACTTTAATGCTTCACTGAGTTTTCCTTGAACCGAATAGGCAAACCCCATATTGTTGTAGGCCGCCGCGATTACATTCGTGGCCTCTTTTTTAATGGATTTTTTATCGAGTAGGTTATTCTCGCGCACGTATTGTTCTGCTTTGGTAGAATATAAAAGTACACTATCAAGGTGCTGATTTCCAAAAGCTTCAGACAACTGTATACAAATTTCACCTTTCGTTAGGTGCGATTTTGTCTTTATTAAAACCCTTTTCAATGAATCTATCCGATCACTCTGAGAAAGACTCAGAAAAGAGAGGCCAACGCAGGATATGAATAAGATTAATTTTAGCATCGACGCCTTGTACAATTAGAATTTATAGAAAAATACAAAAATGAACGGAATCCCCGTTAAAATTCCAACATTATTTTTTCGCGTGTTTTCTTTTTAATTTCAGACTGCTTGAAGAAGTAATATACACCCCACAAAAAATAATGAGCATATACATTATTTTTTCAGCTGTTATGGCTCCTGTGAAATCTTCGGAAAAACCGATTGCCGCAAACAAATATGCAAAAACAATTACCATCATCGGCTGAAAGTAGATGTAACTGCTTGATACTGATGCCGTCAGATGCTTTAACGCTGAAACCGTAAAAAGATAAGCTAAAAAGGTCACACATATAATTACATAAGCTATTTTCAACCAAATCTCTCCTGGGATAATTGAAAAATCTGTGAGCAATAAATCTCTAATTGTTGGTGGAAATAATAACACATATATCGTTCCAAATGAAAATACATACGTAATAACCGTTAAAGGGGAATAACGTTGCATTAGCGGTTTAACCAGTACCAAGTATATTCCATAACTCAACGCGTTTATGAATAAAAATAAATCTCCCAACATTGAATCTCCTGCTTCAGTTCCAGCAGTTAATGTTAACAAAATAGCACCAATTGCACCGAGAAGAATTCCAATTACCTTCATGGTGGATACTCCTTCCTTCAAGATAAAATAAGCTAAAATTGCAACCATGATTGGGTTGAGAGTCATTATAATTCCTGCATTAATGGAGGAAGATAAATTCAAACCATGAAAGAAAAAAAGTTGATTGTTTGCAACACCAAAAACACCGCAAATTGCACATAAAAGAAGATCTTTTCTTGCAATTTTCTCCCTTACTCTTAACGACTTAACGATCCAAAATAACGCAGTTGCGGCTGTTACACGCATCGCTATGAAAACGTTCGGTGTCAAATAAACGGGCATTACTCCTTTCGCAATAATATGATTTGCTCCATAAAAAGCATTCACCATAAATAAAGCAAAGTGCGCGCGTAATATACTCGGACTCAAAAATCTTAAGAATTAAATGATTGCTTCGCCGCTTCAACTACTTCTTTTGTGTTTCCAATGAAAACCTCATCTTCGTTAATCATAAATGGGCGTTTTAAGAATGTGTATTCTTCCAACATATACTTTTTATAATCGGCTTCTGATAATTTCAATTCATGAAGCCCCATAGAACGATATTTCATAGCCTTTCTAGAAAACAAAGCTTCGTAAGAGCCTACTTTTTCCTTTAAAAAATCCAAGGTTTTTTCGTCTATGTTCTCTTCTTTGATATTTTGAAGTTCTACGTCATCGAGTTTTAACTCTTTCAAAATGCGCTGGTTTGTACTGCAACTTTTTAAGTGAAATATTTTCTTCATCCTATCTATTTCTTTGAGTTTCCTTATCCTGATCATTTGTTTCAACGGGTGGACAGCCTTTTGCCTTTTTCTCAAGCAAATAAATGAACTTTATATGTGGATATATCGGCCAGTATTTAGACGAAAACCATTGAAAAGCTGGATTTCCAAAAACATGTCTTGGCGATGATCCTTTTCCGTTCGCAGCCATTATAGAACTCGTACTTTGATAACCAACTATCGGTGTTCTAACCCCAGGAATCAAATAGCTCCCTCTTTTCAATTTTATTCCAAAACCAATACTATAATGCAATTGAACTACAAGAGGGTTGTATAAACTTCTTCTACCTGGAAAAACTTCTCCTAAATATGCTGCCGAGCCATGAACCACTTTATAATCGACATTTAAACCAAGCCCATTATCAATGAAAAACTGCTTGCCAAGATTAATGTTTTTATGCAAGGTGAATCGTGCAAAAGCATGTCCGTTATAAAACTTACCAGAATAATCATCCGAACCGACTACATTTCCAGCTGCGTCCAAACGGTCAATGGTTGTCGTTTCAGTTCCGCCGATGTGCTTGTATCCAATTCCCCAATCGTAATAACTTACCAATACTGTTTTCAGCCATAACGATAATTTAGAACGTTTTTTTGGAAAGTGTGCCATACCGATTTCTGCATAAAAACCCAAAAGTCCTTTTGGATTATGCGTGTATTGGCCATTGATACTATCAATCGCATAATCCGCAATTGTTGTTCGGTTGTTTTTATCCAGGCGCGTAATTGTGTATGTTGGTCCCAATTGAAATTGAATTCCATAATTGTTCAAATTTCTAAAATCACGCGAACCAAATGCTTGACTTTTTTTACTCGGAGTTAAATCACGTTGAGCAATAGAACTCAATGAAATCAACAAAATGATAGCTATTCCAATTCCCTTCATCTTAAATTTTTTCTAAAATTGTATTCATAACATCTTCAGAATCCCAATTTGCCTCAATATTCGGCAATTCAAGAACTTCTTTCATTATTTTATCTTGTCGATTTCCCGTTTCCAATGCAACGCTATATCGAATATCACTAAATGTCACCATAGAATATAACGGCATCCACTTTTCTGGGTACAATTTCGCAAATTTTGCTTCAATCTTTTTCTGCAAAAGAAACTTAGGGTCAGCCACAAAGTCACGCATTACATGATAGTTGTATAAAGACAAATCTTGAAGCGCGTCGCCATCTGGTTTTCTCAATTGGCTATACTCTTCGAATACTTTTTCCCAGTTTTCATTGTGCTTTTGCATCAATTCCCACATCACTGTACAATCTTCAAACCCGCCATTCATTCCTTGTCCATAAAACGGAACAGTTGCGTGAGCGGCATCTCCCATAAGAGCAAATTTTCCATCGTGCCAAGGAAATGAGCGCATTATCGCTAAAGAGGAAAGAGGATGGTCTTCCCATGCGTCTGCCACATTTGGCATCATTTGATAAAAATCAGGGAATGTTGTTCTGAAGAACGAATCCACTTCTTCTTTTGTATTCACTTTATCAAACGCATTTTCTCCTCCCTCGTGCGGCATAAATAACGTACAGGTAAATGAACCATCTTCGTTTGCTAGTGCAATCAACATAAATCTGCCTCTTGGCCAAATGTGTAACGAATTTTTATCCATTGGATAATCGCCGTTTGCCAATGCCGGTAATAACAATTCGCGGTAACCGTCTGCTATGTATTGTTGACTGAAATTAAACCTGTCTAATTTTTGAAAAGCATGATACCGAACTGCCGAAAAGGCCCCGTCAGCAGCAAAAACAACATCCGCTTTTGCTTCAAAGGTCTCTCCTGTTGTTTTTCTTTTTAACTGAACCGTTCCCTTTTTGGTGTCTGCATCAATGCATTCAACGTTGTAATGAATTTCAGCTTTACCTACTTTTTCAGCAATATCCATCATTCGCGCATTCACTCCTCCTCGAGATACAGAATATATCGCTTCACCTTCTTTTCCATAAGGTTGATAAGTCAAGTTTCCTTCCACATCATGCATCGTTCTTCCGTACATTGGGATCGCAATTTCGCGAATTTCATCTCCAACATTTACGGTGTCTAATGCTTTCCATCCTCGAGTAGATAAAGCTAAATTGATTGATTTTCCTGCTGAAATTTCTGCTTTTCGTATATCAGATCGTCGTTCGTAAATAGTTACCTTATATCCTGCTTTCGAAAGATAAACCGCCCAAAGAGATCCTACTAATCCCGCTCCAACAATGATTGCACTTTTATTTTCTTTCATAGTAATAACAACTAATTTTTTCTCTTCCATCCTTTGGAATAGGATGTTTCAAAATATTGTTTTCTTGATCTTTCGGCTAATTTTCTTTTATGTAAAACGTTACTTGCTCTCCAAATAATAATTCCGCCTATGATCACAGCAACCGCTTGAATTGCTAAACTTGTATAAGACGACATTTCACTCAAACCACCTGAGTACTTTGCTCTAATCAAGGTTTGAATTGTTAACTCGTCCATAATTCTTTATTTATATTCCTAAAAATACGATTTCTTTTATTGTATTGCCGCCTCAAGATACTGTCCGAATCGAAAGCAATCTTCAAAAGAATTGTATAGTGGTGCGGGCGCAATTCGAATAACATTCGGCTCTCTCCAATCCGCGATCACGCCTTGCTTCGTAAGCGCATCGAACAAATCTTTGCCTTGACCATGGGCAACAATTGACAGTTGCGCTCCACGTTTGGTTTTATCTCTCGGTGTAATAATTTCCAATTGGCACCTTTCCGCATTGCGTTTTGAAATCGCATCTATAACAAATTCCATGTACGCCGTCAATACATCTCGTTTAGCTCCGATTCTTTCCATTCCTGCTTCGTCAAAAATATCCAAAGAAGCCAAATGAGCAGCCATTCCCAAAACAGGAGCATTACTTAATTGCCAGCCTTCTGCCCCTCGCATTGGATTAAATCCAGGCTCCATTTGAAAACGTGTTTCCTTGTCATATCCCCACCAACCTGCAAAACGCGGTAATTCTGGTTTATAGGCATGTCTTTCGTGAACAAATATTCCAGAAACTCCACCTGGAGATGAATTCAAGTATTTATATCCACACCATGCTGCGAAATCTACTCCCCAATCGTGTAATTTTAAATTGATATTTCCAGCTGCGTGTGCCAAATCAAATCCAACGGTCGCTCCAACTGAATGACCTGCCTTGGTAATGTTTTCCATATCGAATAACTGACCAGTAAAATAATTTACGCCTCCGATCATCACCAGTGCTAATTCGTCCCCAACTTCATTGATTTTAGCAATTATATCTTCCTCGTTGATTAAAACTTCCCCTTCTCTCGGCCAAATTTCAATTAAGTTCTCTTTTAAATCAAGTCCGTGAAACTTCACTTGTGATTCTAAAGCATATTGATCACTTGGAAAAGCTTTCGCCTCACAAATAATTTTTGTTCGCTTTCCTGTTGGTCGATAAAACGAAACCATCAATAGATGTAAATTCGTTGTAAGAGAATGCGTAATTACAACTTCTCCAGGATTTGCGCCTACAACTTTCGCCGCTTTTTCAGTTAAAAATTCATGATATGCAAACCATGGCTTATCTGCCAAAAAATGACCTTCTACACCAAATTTGGCCCATGCATCGAGTTCATTTTTGATATAGTCACTCGTCGACTTTGGTTGTAATCCAAGTGAATTTCCCGTTAAATAAACGACTTCTTTAGAATGGAACGTCGGGAAGTAAAATTTGTCGCGAAATGCCTTTAAAGGATCTTTTGCATCCATTTCTCGCGCAAATTCGATGGTGTTTTGATAAACCATTTTGAAATTGAATTTTTAAGATTCGTGTAATCGATTATCAAAGATAAGTATAACATTTTGAAATTGGAGCTTCAGGCTTCATCCCTTTTGTATAAACCAAAGATGATTTTACAGTTTTAATCATTAAAAAAAGCATGAGTTTACTAACTTTGTCATCCACGAAAATTAAGAGCTATGGAAACCAAGAAAGCAATCTCTCGCACTACTTCAGAACAATTATTCGAAACGGCAAAAACCTATTTCCCTGGAGGTGTTAACTCTCCGGTACGCGCGTTTAAATCTGTTGACGGAGCTCCTTTGTTTATTAAAAAGGGCGATGGTTGCACTATTTGGGATGAAGACGGAAATGAATTTATAGATTTTTGTTGCAGCTGGGGACCATTAATTTTAGGGCACAATCACCAAGGAATTTATTCCAAAGTTGTAGAAACACTTCAAAATGGAACAAGTTTCGGTGCGCCAACAGTTTTAGAAAACGAATTGGCTGAACTTATTTTATCACGCAATCCGTATATCGACAAATTGCGCTTCGTAAGCTCAGGAACAGAGGCGGTAATGTCCGCATTGCGTTTAGCAAGAGGCTATACAGGAAGAAAAAAAGTGGTAAAATTCGAAGGCTGTTATCATGGTCATTCTGATTCGTTGTTGGTAAAAGCTGGAAGCGGCTTGGTCACTTTTGGCGAATCTTCAAGTGCCGGTGTACCGAGCGAATTTGCCAATGAAACGCTTGTTTTGCCTTTAAATGACATTAACGCATTGCGCGCTTGTTTTAACGAACACGGAAGTGAAATAGCTTGCGCAATAATTGAGCCTATTCCTGCAAATAATGGATTGTTGTTACAAGAAAAAAGCTTCTTAAATGAGTTGCGTTCAATTTGTACAGAATATCGCTCTCTCTTGTTTTTTGATGAAGTAATTTCTGGTTTTAGAGTAGGATTTAATGGCGCGGCCGAACTGTTTGGAATTACTCCCGACATTATTACCTATGGAAAAATTATTGGTGGTGGATTACCTGTTGGGGCGTATGGGGCTCGAAACGAAATAATGGCGCAAATATCTCCGGATGGACCAGTTTATCAAGCAGGTACACTTTCAGGAAACCCTGTTGCAATGGCTGCGGGAATTGCACAATTAACTGAATGCGCGAAATCCGGATTTTACGAAGACCAAGAAGCAAGAACGAAGACATTTGTGGACACAATCAATGCATTTGCAAAGCAGAAAGGATATGATTTTGAATTGGTAACGATTGCTTCAATATTTTGGATATCCTTTGATGGAAAACGTGATATACATCGTGCGGATGAAATCAATCCTGATATGACGAAATTCAGTCGTTTACATTGGTCTTTGTTGAACCACGGAATTTACATCGGACCAAGTGGTTATGAAGTTGGATTTATTTCTCAAGCACATACACCGGAAGTATTGACGAAAGCCGCTCAATTGTTTTGTGCATGTTTAGATGAAGTTTTCGAAGCCTAAAAACTATTCTTTTATAAAAAATTACTGGTAATTGAGAGTAAAAAGGTTAATCGTTTGATTCTTCCACGTTTATTTCAATTTTTATCGGCGCGTTTTCTCTTGTTTCCAATTCCTTGATTTTTTTATCTGCCTCTGGTCCAAAAAATAATTCTTCTGTTTCATTCCCGTTTTCAACACGTCGAATGGTTAACTTAGTTATACCATCAACTTCCTCAACATGAATTTCTTCTCTAACTTCTTTGGATGAAACAATCTTACTCTCATCCACTTGTTCCAATTCAGCCAGCTTTTTTTCCGCCTCTTCCCCAGTAAAAACTTCTTTCGTAATAACGTCTCCATCAGTTGTTGTTACTGTCAATGTAACCACGTCGTTCAACATTTCCATTTGAACTTCTTTTCTTATTTGACGTGTCTCACTCTGTCCAAATACAGCATTAGATAATGTAAGTGCCATAGTTCCAACTAGAATCAATAATCCGTTTTTCATTTAACTATTTTTCGCAATAGTACGACCTTTTTGGTTTACAACAATTTTTTTGTCGTTAAATGATGTTAAGCGTTAATATTTCTACTTTTATAACAAACACCATTTTATGTCCAAACTTCCAAACGTCGGAACGACTATTTTTTCTGTCATGTCCAAATTAGCGACAGAACATGATGCCATCAATCTGTCTCAAGGGTTTCCAAATTTTCCTGTTGATTCAGTTTTAACTTCAATTTTAGAAAAAAACGCAACTGGTAACTTCCATCAATATGCACCAATGCCGGGCAATTCTAATCTGCTTTTCGCGATTTCAAAACTCATTACTCAAAGTTATGGCAGAACAGTTTCGGAAAATGACGAATTATTAATAACAGCTGGAGCAACGCAAGCGATATTCACAACAATTATGGCGCTCATTAATTCGCATGACGAAGTCGTGATTTTGGATCCAAGTTACGACTGCTATGAACCATCTGTTATTCTTGCTGGAGGAAAGCCAGTGAGGATTTCTCTTGGAAATGACTTTCTTCCTGATTGGAATCTAATAAATGATGCGGTCAACGCGAAAACAAAATTGATTATTACAAATAATCCGCACAATCCATCAGGTAGAACGTGGAAAGAATCTGACATGCAACAGCTCGAACAATTAGTCGAAAAGCATCCACAGTTACTGGTGCTTTCAGATGAAGTTTATGAATATATCACGTTCGAAAACAAACATATATCGGCGCATTCAAGATCAGCATTAATTGAAAAAAGTATTGTTGTTTCATCGTTCGGTAAAACATTTCATATAACAGGATGGAAAATTGGTTATATAACTGCTCCGAAACACTTGTTAGATGAAATAAAAAAAGTGCATCAATTCAATGTTTTTAGTGTCAATAGCATTTCTCAACAGTGTTTAGCCGATTACTTATCCGTAACTGATGTTGCCACTTTAGGTGAATTTTATCAACAAAAACGTGATTTGTTTCGGGATTTAATGTCAACATCTAATTTCAACCTACTCCCATGTGAAGGAACATACTTTCAAACGGCTGACTATTCTAAAATTTCCAATCAATCTGATGTTGATTTTTGTAAACAGCTTACCACAGATGTGGGTGTAGCAACCATTCCGATTTCTGTGTTTAACGCCGATCAAAAAGACACTAAAATAATCCGTTTTTGTTTTGCTAAAGACGAAGAAACACTCACTAAAGCCGCACAATTGTTATGCAAGATTTAAAAGTAGCTCTTGTCCAAGCGAATCAGGTTTGGGAGAATAAAAAATTGAATTTTGAGAATTACGAACGTCTTTTAAGCGATGTAAGTGCTGATTTGATTCTTTTACCCGAAATGTTTCAAACAGGATTCAGTATGAACACCTCAGAACTGGCTGAAGAATGGCAAAAAAGCGAATCAATTGAATGGTTAAAGTCGATTTCTCGAACTAAAAATTGCGCCATTTATACAAGTCTAATGGTGTCTGAAAATGGAAAATTTTATAACCGAGGTGTATTTGTAACCCCAAATGAAAGGATTAAAAAATACGACAAGCGTAAATCCTTTAGCCTAGCAGGAGAGCACAAATCATATACATCAGGTGACTCAGAAACCATTGTTGAATACTTGGGTTGGAAGTTCCAATTACAAATATGCTACGACCTTCGTTTTCCAGAAATTGCACGAAATTATTTACTACCCAACCTCACGCCTGCCTACGACGTTCTGCTGTATGTAGCCAATTGGCCTGCAAAACGCATTTCACATTGGAATGCTCTTTTGAAAGCACGGGCTATAGAAAATCAAGCCTATGTACTAGGTGTTAATCGAGTTGGAATGGATGCAAATGAACTTACGTATTCAGGAGAATCGAAAATCATCAGTGCACAAGGCGAAAGTTTAGAATTAAATAAAAATGAAGAAAATGTGTTGATTTCATTTTTACAGAAAGATAGATTAAATGAAGTGAGGAAACTACTTCCTTTTTTATCAGACTGTTAATATTCTCACATTGATAAATTATTATTTAAGATTAGTTTATATTTGTATCACTTATTAAAAAACAAGACATGAAAAAAACTTACTTAAGCGCTCTTTTGATTGGATTAACTTCTACAGTTGGTTTCTCCCAAACGGTGCAAACAAAAATGATGAACCGTATTCAAAGTTTAGAATCTAACGGTTATATTCCAAGCTCTGCTCCAAGTTTTAATACAAAGGCTTTAGGCGTTGACGTTTGGACTGACGATTTTTCTTCTTCTGCAAACTGGACATTTAATGTTGAAACAACAGCTTCAACAACTTTACCTGTTCCTGGAACGCACGGATGGAATATCAATGCCACTTTCCAAGGATGGTATACTCAAAATGGTTTTTCAGCTGGAATTAATGGTTCTCCTGGAGGTTATGCAGAATTGTACAATGGAAACTATACTGGTCCAAATGCAGGGACACAGGCAGTTGGTGTTACTTACACAATGACAAGTCCAACACTAGATATTCCTAATTTACCTGCTAACACTACTAACGAAGAAGGTGTTTTATTAACGTTCAAACAATTTGGAGCTTTATTCAACGACGAGCAAACAGTTGAAATAAGTGTAGATGGTGGAGCAAATTTCGTACAAGTTTATACTAATGAAAACCAAGAGACTTTCGTTGGGAACAACCCGTCTGCAATTTATCCAAACCCTGAAACAATTAATGTAAACTTAGCACCTTGGACATCAGGGAACGCTTCTCAAGTTCAAATTCGTTTTAAATGGACTTCTGCATTCGCTAGTTCAACAAACAAAGATGCTTGGACAACTTTTGGTTGGATGATTGACGATGTTGCAATTGCAACATTACCAACTAACGAATTGGCATTAGGAAAAGCATGGCACGGTGATATCTTTAATGACTGGGAATATTCAATGCTTCCATTATCTCAAACAAGAGAAATGATTGCTGGAGTTGTTGTTACTAACAATGGTGCATCTGATGCGACTGCTGTTGTAACATGTACTATTCATGACGCATCTGGTGTAGTTGCTACTCCTGCTGACATTAGCCAATTAATTCCAACAGCTACAACAGATACTATCTGGTTTAACACAGGTTTTACACCAAGTGCTAACGGAATTTACCATGCTGAATTCAGTGTTCCTGCTGATGACATTCCTACGAATAATACTGCTGTAACAAGCACTTTAGAAATCAATGATTATTTAATGGCACATGATTATGGTGCAACTACAACGTTTGGATGGAGTGGTACTGGTGCTAACTCTGATCTTGCGGATGCTGTACATTCATGGGGTGAAATTTATACTCCTACTGTAACTCAAGATGTTTATGGAATGGATGTTTGGATTGGAACAGGAACGACAGTTGGAAATTACCTTCTTGCACAAGTATATCAAATTGACCCTACGAATAATGGAAGCTGGATTCAAGACCCTCTTTCTTCTGTATTAACGCAGGTAGAAATTACTGTTGAATCAACACATGTAAATGCTTTAACTAAAGTTGCGTTCCCAAGTGGAATAACTTTGGAAGCTGGTAAAAGCTACATTTTTGAAATCCAAAAAGCTGACGGAACAACTGGAACTTCATTCTACATCGGAGGAAGTAACGGAAACCGTGAAGATGATGATAACGCAGCTGTTGGATACGGTGACTATAGTGCATCTCCAGGAAACGTTACATATTTCACTGGATGGGATGGTGGATTCTACATTCGTCCTAATTTCCAAAATACTGCTGGTTTAGTTGAAACTTCTATCGACGGAATTTCTATCTTCCCTAACCCAACAGAAGGTAAACTGACAATCACAAACAAAAACAACTACAACAATTCAATTGAAGTGGTTAATTTAGCTGGTAAAGTAGTTTATTCTGGAACTTCTAATAAAACAGAAGATTTAAACATCGCTGGTAATGGAGCGGGAGTTTATTTTGTAACTATTACTAACGAGTTAGGTTCAGTTACTGAAAAAGTAATTTTGAAATAATTCGCAAGAATTAATAAATTTGAAAGTCGCATCGTTTAAACGGTGCGACTTTTTTTATGGAATATATTGAATATGGTTACTTCGGATTATTCGTTGTTTGTTTTCTTTCTGCAACGATTTTACCCCTCAGCTCTGAAGGGGTTTTAATCCTTTTTCTTTCCTTACAATTTGATCCTTTACACTGTTTAATAATAGCTTCAATTGGAAACACCCTTGGGGGTACAACAAATTATGCCTTAGGAAAAATCGGCAAACCATCAACTCTGGAGAAACTTTTCAAACGACCAGAACGCTATAACAAACTTAATTACCGCATTAAAAAATACGGTTCAACACTTGCGCTTATTTCTTGGGTTCCTCTAATCGGAGACCCGTTGGTAATTGCTTTAGGATACTTCCGAGTTCCCTTCTTACCCGTTTTCCTATTAATGGCTTTTGCCAAAACGGCTCGCTATTCTATCATTATCTTTATAATGAATTAAGAGTTTCCCACATAGTTATACCGTTCAACTAATTCATTTTACCGATATTTGCATCTAAATTGTTGAATTATGTCAAAGCTTGTCACTCTACACGAATTTATAATGGATCGTCAAAGCGATTTTCCCTATGCATCTGGTGAACTTTCCCGTTTGTTGAATGATATTGCTATAGCGTCAAAAGTGGTGAGTAAAGATGTGCGAAGAGCTGGATTAATGGAGGACATTCTTGGAGCTGAAGGCAGCACAAATATCCAGGGAGAAGAACAGCAAAAGCTTGATGTAATTGCAGACAAGCAATTCATCCGTATTTTTCAAGCTGGTGGAGAAGTTTGTGGAATTGCTTCCGAAGAAAATGATGACTTCATGCCTTTCGATTCTGAGTTCTCAAAACAAGGAAAATACGTTGTATTATTCGATCCATTAGATGGTTCTTCTAATATCGACGTTAACGTTTCCATCGGAACGATTTTCTCTATCTATCGACGAAAAAGTGAAAAAGGAACTTTAGCCACTTTAGAAGACATGATGCAATGCGGTGATGATCAAATTGCAGCTGGATATGTGTTGTATGGCTCTTCAACCATGCTCGTTTATACAACAGGAAAAGGTGTGAACGGCTTTACCTTGGACCCTTCAATTGGAGAGTTTTGTTTATCACATCCTGACATGAAAATGCCTGAAACTGGTCGACTTTACGCAATGAATGAAGGAAATATCAATATCTGTGAAAGCGGAATTAAAGAATACATTGAAACGTATTGTCAAGTCATTCATCCTGGAACAAGTAAGCCTTATTCTGGAAGATACATTGGTTCGCTCGTAGCCGATTTTCACCGTAACCTGATTAAAGGAGGAATCTACATTTACCCTGATACAACCGTAGATCCTGAAGGCAAATTGCGCTTGTTATACGAATGTAACCCATTGGCGTATATCGCAGAACAAGCTGGTGGAATGGCTACAACTGGTCGTCACCGAGTAATGGCTTTGCAACCAACTAAATTACATCAACGTGTTCCTTTCTTTGTCGGTTCAAAGAAAATGGTTGAACAAGCGATGAGTTTTTTGAAATAAAATCACATGAATTTAAAGGAAATCAGTGCTTCCTTTTCCAAATTAAAGCAAATTGATTCTACGTCGAATCAATTACAACTCGTTGGAACAAAATTAAAATGGACAGGACTTGTAGGGTCTTCTCGCTCGTTATGTGCATCAGCAGTTATACAACAAACTCCAGGCAATCACATTTTTATTCTCGATGATAAAGAGCAAGCTGCGTACTTCTTAAATGACTTAGAAGGAATACACGCAGATAATCCAAATGTTCTTTTCTATCCTGCTTCTTATCGTGTACCTTATGAACTCGAGAAAACAGATAACGCAAACGTTGTTGCACGAGCTGAAGTTCTTGAACGTGTGTCAAAAGGAAGTAACACATGGATTGTCACGTATCCGCAAGCACTTTTTGAAAAAATTCCTTCCGAAAAAAACTTGGTGAAAAGCACTCTGAAAGTTGAAGTTGGAAAAAGTTATTCGATTGACTTTATTAACGAAACATTATTGGAAGTTGGATTTGATCGTGTAGATTTCGTGTACGAACCGGGACAATTCTCCATACGCGGTGGAATTATCGATGTGTTTTCATTTGCGAACGACCATCCGTATCGGATTGAGTTTTTTGGAGATGATATTGAAAGCATTCGAACCTTTGATGCCAGCACCCAACTATCTGTAAATAAGCACCAGCATTTCAATATCGTTCCCAATATTCAGGGAAAATTAATTCAAGAAGGAAATGTTTCTCTTTTTGACTTTCTCGGTGAAAATGCCACTATTTGGATTTCTTCCGTTGAACTCACAAAAAGCAGCATTGATCAGGAATACAAAAAAGCTGTTGCAATTTATAATGGACTTGAAACGCAAACAACTCCTACCATTCCATCAAATTTATTTCTGCATCCCACAGATTTAAATATCAGCTTGGATAAAGCGACCGTAATCGAATTTGGCGCAGAACATACATTTAAAAATTCAGAAATAATTGAATTTGATTTTAAACCGCAACCAAGTTTTAATAAAAACTTTGATATACTAACACAAGACCTTGTCGCCAGAAAAAATGCAGGATATACAAATCTCATCTTCTCGAATCAAATAAAACAACTTGAGCGTTTGTATCAAATTTTTGAGGATACTGAATCAACTGTAGAATTCTCTCCAGTGCATATTGCTTTGCACGAGGGGTTTATTTCTCCTGAAAATAAGCTGATTTGTTATACAGATCACCAATTATTCGAGCGATACCATCGTTTTAAATTAAAAGAAGGTTTTAGACAGGCAAAACAAGCCTTAACGCTGAAAGAACTTTACAATTTACAAAGTGGAGATTACGTCACACACATTGATCATGGCGTTGGGAAATTTTCAGGGTTAGAAACAATTGATGTGAACGGAAAGCCACAAGAGGCTATTCGTTTGCTGTATAGAGATAACGATGTGTTGTATGTTGGAATTCACTCCTTACATCGCATTTCAAAGTTCACTGGTAAAGATGGCGCCGTTCCAAAAATGAACAAGCTTGGAACGCAGTCTTGGTCGAATTTAAAGAAAAAAACGAAAGCAAAAATAAAGGAATTAGCCTTCGATTTAATTCAATTGTACGCCAAACGTAAAAGTCAACCTGGATTTGCATTTCAACCAGATACTTACTTGCAAAATGAGTTGGAAGCATCGTTTATGTACGAAGACACTCCTGATCAATTAAAAGCAACAATTGCGGTTAAAGAAGATATGGAGTCACATACTCCAATGGACCGCTTGATTTGTGGTGATGTAGGATTTGGTAAAACAGAAATTGCCGTTCGTGCTGCCTTTAAAGCTGCAACAGATGGCAAGCAAGTCGCAATATTGGTGCCGACAACTATTCTTTCAATGCAACATTATCGCAGTTTTAAAGAACGATTAGCAGATTTCCCATGCAGAGTTGACTACATCAACAGATTTAAATCAACAAAACAAGTAACAGAAACATTAAAAGACCTAAAAGAAGGTAAAATTGACATCTTGATTGGCACGCACGCGATTGTTGCAGCTCGCGTTAAGTTCAAGGACCTTGGTCTAATGATTATAGATGAAGAGCAAAAATTCGGTGTTTCGGTAAAGGATAAATTGAAAACACTTCGTGCGACAGTTGATACTTTGACATTAACTGCCACTCCAATTCCAAGAACACTTCAGTTTTCGTTAATGGGTGCCCGTGATTTAAGCATCATCAATACGCCTCCACCAAACCGTCAGCCGGTATTAACCGAAGTTGTTTCGTTTGATGAAGAAATGATTCGCGATGCCGTTTCTTATGAAGTGAGTCGTGGTGGACAAGTGTTTTTTGTTCACAATCGATTACAGAACATTCAAGAAATCTCAGGAATGATTCAACGTTTATGCCCTGGCGTTCGCGTTGGAATCGGTCACGGTCAAATGGACGGAACGAAATTGGAGAAAATCATGTTTGATTTCATCAATCACGAATACGATGTGCTACTTGCCACGACAATTATTGAATCGGGAATTGATATTTCAAATGCCAATACCATTATCATTAACAACGCACAAAACTTTGGGCTAAGCGATTTGCACCAGTTGCGCGGTCGTGTTGGTCGTTCGAATAAAAAAGGGTTCTGTTATTTAATCGCTCCGCCAGCAAGTGTAATGACTTCAGAAGCACGAAAGCGATTGGAAGCTTTGGTTCAATTCTCCGATTTAGGATCTGGTTTCAACATTGCAATGAAAGATTTGGACATTCGCGGTGCAGGAAACATGTTGGGAGGAGAACAAAGTGGATTCATCGCCGATATTGGATTTGAGATGTATCAGAAAATTCTAAACGAAGCAATCGACGAGTTAAGAGAGGGTGAATTCAAGGAACTATTTGAGGATAGAAACAGCGACTCTATGACTTCATTTGTGAAAGATTGTATTCTAGAAACAGATTTGGAAGTTCGTATTCCAGACGATTATGTAAATAACGTTGCAGAGCGATTGAGTCTATACCAACATTTGGACAACATTAAAACAGACCCGGAATTAAGCACTTTTGTTGTTGAGTTAGCCGATCGTTTTGGACCCATTCCAGAACCAGTTGAAGAATTGATTCTGTCCTTCCGTTTACGTTGGCTGGCGCAAGATTTGGGAATTGACAAATTGGTGATCAAATCAAATAAGATGATTGGATATTTTATTGCCAACCCACAGTCGAAATTCTACGAGTCCCCTGTGTTTACAAAAGTACTCGACTATATGCAAAAACACCCAATGGACGCGAAGTTGAGTGAAAAAAATGACCGCCTTCGTGTAATTTATTCATCTGTTAATTCGTTAACTGAAGCATTCAACCATTTAGATAAAGTATTGAAGATGGATTGATCACAACAATTGAAAGTCATGAACAAAATTCTAATTTTCATCTTGTGTACTACCGTGAAAGGATTCTTTCTTTTTGGGCAAGATTATGAACGATATAAGAAATTAGTTGACACTACAATTACTTCCACCTTTTTGGGTTTTGAAAAAAACTTTACTGTAACTGTCCCGTTTGAGTGGCAGACAGATATTGAACGAGAATTTCCACTTATCATCCTGTTTGACAGGCAAAATAGTCGCAGTAACAATTATATTTTAAACACTATAGATTATTTAACAAGTACAGATCAAATGCCTTCTTCGATCATCATCAGTGTCGAATCAGAACAGCAATATCGGAACTTAGAAACTACTCCCAAAGTATCTAATCCAAATGGACTTTCACTTCAAAACGAAAACTTCATTTTTAAAGAGCTGATTCCAATGGCAGAAAAGCATTTTATAGCTTCAGATTTTCGATTATTCATTGGTCACTCACGTTACGGCTATTTCACGACATCTTTGTTGTTTTCGAGAATAAATGAACTAAACGCGGTCATTTCTCTTAGTCCCTTTTTCATCGAGAAAAACGTTGATTTAACTGACTCGATCAAACTAATAGAAAAGCAAGGTTTTAATTCGAAGAAATATTACCGTTTCGGAATTGGAAATGATTTTCCCGAACAATTTGTAAAAATGGACTCAGCACTGAAAATTGCACAACCACCTTTAAATGTAAAAGGAACGCTTTTCCCAGAAGCAGATCACTATGCAGTACCTGGATTAACAATTACTACTTCGTTGTATGAAATTTTTGAAGAGTGGAACAAAATTCAAGATATCTATTTTTCCAATAATCAAAAAGATTTGACCGTTTTTAACACATTAAACACTAAAATTGAGAAGCATTATGGAAGTGGTCTGGTATTTTCCTTAGGAGTCCTAAACGGTAAGGGTTGGTTTTTTTATAATGAAGCGGAATATGCTAAGGCCATCGAAGCATGGGAAATTCTTTTAACAACGTATCCTAATTATTCTGAAGCCTATCTGTACATCATTGATGCTCAAATTCAACTTAAAATGGATATTTCAAAAACAGTGGAGCAATTTAATCAATCCTTGTCAAAATCATCTATCTTTTCTCAAAAGGAGAAAGAGGGTTTACTCAAAGATTTGGAAGATTTGAAAAAATCTCAATTATAGAAATCTAGCCTTTAAGACATTTTCAACGTTTTCCACAACCCGTTCTTTTTCTTAAATTTGACTAATGCCAAAAACAAAGCGCGCCATAGTTTCTGTTACGAACGATTTATACACGGATAACCGCGTGAATAAGGTGTGCTTATTTTTGGTGGACCAAGGTTACACAGTCACGCTTGTTGGCCGTAAACGAAAGTCAAGCATTGAGCTTCCAATACGTCCGTACAAAACTGTTCGATTAAAACTACTTTTTGAAACAGGAGCACTGTTTTACGCTGCATATAATTTTCGTTTGTTCTGGTATCTCCTTTTTCATAAAGCGGATGTTTTTGTGGCAAATGATTTAGACACGTTACTAGCAAATTACATGGCGAAAAAGTTTAAACCTTCAGCAGAATTGGTGTACGATTCGCATGAATATTTTACCGAAGTTCCTGAACTTACCTCACGGCCGAAAGTGCAAAAAGTATGGCTTAAAATAGAACAGTTTATTTTCCCGAAATTAAAAAAATGCTACACCGTAAACTCATCCATTGCGGAAATTTATCAGAGACTTTACGGAAAAGAAATGAAGGTCGTTCGAAACATTTCACCGCGCTGGAAAAGTGAAAATATTGCCGATAAAAAAACGTTGGGAATTCCAGAAAACAAACCGCTCATAATTTTACAGGGGGCAGGAATTAATATTGACCGAGGTGCTGAAGAGGCTGTTGATGCGATGCAAAATATTGATGCTGTGTTAATGATTGTGGGAGATGGAGATGTCGTTCCAGAATTAAAAAATAGAGTTAATCGATTGAATTTAGCGAAAAAGGTGTTGTTTTTTGGTAAAAAGCCATATGACGTAATGATGAGTTATACTACGCATGCAGATATCGGATTGACCTTGGACAAACCAACGAACTTGAATTATACATTGTCATTACCCAATAAAGTTTTTGATTACATGCATACTTCAACGGTTGTCGTTTCAAGTGAAATTAAAGAAGTCGCAAACGTAGTTCGAACGCATACTATTGGAGAGGTATTGACAGAAGTAAGCCCAAACTGTATTGCAGAAACAATCAATTCACTTCTTGAAAATCCTGAAAAAATAAAGCACTATAAAGCCAATTGCAAGATCGCAGCAGAAACTGAGAATTGGGAAAATGAAACAAAAATATTGAACGAAATTTACCCGAAAGTTGGCCAATAAATTCATCCATATCATTTCCTTAGACGTTCCTTTTCCTGCAGATTATGGAGGAGCAATTGACATCTATTACCGCATACATGCATTGCATGAATTGGGGTATAAAATAATATTACATTGTTGGGAATACGGTCGTGGTGAACAAGAAAAGCTAAAAGAAATTACACATGAAGTTCATTATTACAAACGGAAAAAATCACTGCGTTTTGCCCTGAGTAAATTACCTTTTATTGTTGTTAGTCGTCAATCTCATAAAATCCTAATGAGGCTTTTAGAAGACAATCATCCCATTTTATTTGAAGGAATACATACAACTTTATTGCTTGATAATCCGAGATTTAAGGATCGAGTGAAAATCGTTCGGATGCACAATGTTGAACACGATTATTACCGCGCTCTTGCGGAAAAAGAAAGTGGATTAAAAAAGAAGTATTACTCATCCGAAGCAAAAAAATTAAAGTCATACGAACCCATATTACAGCATGCAAATTGGATTCTAGCAATACAAGAGCTTGATAAAAAACACTTTGAAAGCTTTCATCCAAAAGTAAAATTATTGCCTGCTTCTATTCCGCCAATTTCGATTGTACCTGTGCACGCGGACAAAAAATATTGTCTTTTCCATGGGAATTTATCGGTTCAGGAAAATGATTCAGCCGCAAAATGGATAATAAAGAATGCGTATTACGATGGGTTGAAATTGGTCATCGCTGGTAAAAATCCATCCGATGAGCTGAAACAATTAGCGAAAAGACGAGAAGTAGAAATAATTTCGAATCCTTCTGAGGAGAAAATGCACCAATTGATTATAGAGGCTCAAGCACATTTGTTAGTTACTGAACAATCAACTGGAATCAAATTAAAACTAATTAACGCTTTGGCTACTGCTGGTCATGTTTTGGTAAATCCCACGATGATCGAGGGTACCAATTTAGAATCGCTTTGCGTTGTTTTTAAAAATGAACAAGAGTGCCAGTTTCAATTGAAACAATTAATGGAAAAACCTGTCGAAGTTGGACAATTGCATTTACGTTTTGAAGTTCTTCAGGCGCAATTCGACACAGTTGAGAACTGTAAAATTTTCGATGAAATCAGCGGTGAATAATTAGCGTTGCACGGTAATTTTTTCAACCCCATACAATGAACCATCTACAATAAATTCAATAAAGTAAACACCGTTGTTCAATTCACGAAGATCTACTACACTCATTCCTTGAACAATTTTAGATGAATCTTGTTTGATGACTTTCCCAATCGAACTTATTAGTTTAATTCTCAATTCTTCGCTGTTTGATAACCCCTTGATTGTAATAAAATCATTCGCTGGATTCGGGTAGACAATTAAATTCAACTTACTAACCTCATCAATAGACGCTGTTTCAATTAATAAATCATTTGCGACACACATGTCAGGAATTCCGTATCCCATTTGCCCGTCAGGCATTGTGAATTGACTCGCACTTTGTCTTATCGCTTTAAAAATATCCATTGGCGTTCGATTAGGATGCGCTTGCATTAAGCACGCTGTTGCTCCACACATTATAGGCGATGCAAAAGAAGTCCCGTTTAAAAAAACCACATCTCCAGCATCATACACTACGGCCGCACTTTCTCCACGAGCAACAACGTCCGGTTTTATTTGACCATCTGCTGAAGGTCCAACAGAAGAAAACAATGCATAATCACCATTGTTATTCACGGCACCCACACACAATACACTATCTGCATCGCAAGGAGTTCCAATCGTTGACGGGCCGCTGTTTCCTGCAGCCGCTATTACTGCAATTCCTTTAGAAGCCGCAGCATTTGCTCCAATTGCCGCAATCGTTGTTCTTCCGTCAAAATCCGAAAATGA
The DNA here is from genome assembly GCA_913059205.1 of uncultured Flavobacteriales bacterium. GTDB lineage: Bacteria > Bacteroidota > Bacteroidia > Flavobacteriales_D > Crocinitomicaceae > UBA4466. Next base: position 6,759 of record CAJXRM010000025.1, on the reverse strand, counting down.
ATGAGTCTCATTTGGATCGTCAAAATCCACATATCCCAATGAAATGTTCGCAATATCAATTCCAATTTCATCGCATCGTTCAAGCGCCAAGACCAAATTAAATTCCTCCTCAATGGTTTCTGTATCTGCATCTTCAGAACGATAGAGAGCAACATCAACATCGACTGCCGTACCATAATAAACTATTGGTGTTGTATTTTGTGCAACTATACATGAAGATACTCCTGTTCCATGTGCGCTATACCCATAAACATTTGCATCGTTGTTGACGAAGTCAAACGTCTCAATCACACGGTTGTCATTATAAATTGAGTCAAAATAATCTATTGTATTCATGTTATTAAATCCAGCATCGATAACACCTAAAAAAACACCTTCGCCTTCATACCCTAAATCATGTAAACAGTCCAAGTTCAATTGGGTAATTTGATCGCTAGCAACACCGTAAGAAATTGCTTTCTCTTGCGCAAACTCTTCCTTCTCAATAACCGAAACAGGGGAAAATTTAATTTCAACTATTTTTTCAATAAAGTCAAATTTCTTTTTTAATTCTTCTTTTGATAGTGAAACATCAACCACCGCCGCATTTAACCAACGCGAAACAGATTTAACTGATCCCAAATTGGACAAGTCCGCCAAATAATGGCTATCTACCGGGAAATCTTTAAAATCAAACGGAATATTAAACTTTGTGCGTCGTTCAAGTGATCGTTGTGAAAATTGATTTAAAAAATTGTTCGAGACTGTTCCTTTGTCCTTAAAAAACACAATACATCGATTCTGTGCTTGAGAAGTGATGACAAGGAAAACTGTAAAAATGGAGAGTAACACTAGTTTCATACCTGCAAAGTACTTATAAAAATTTTCGTTTCATCACTTGGCCATTCGAGTTTCTACAACTATTGATTATGGGGTAGCGATCAATTACTAAACTGTTTAGTTTTCGTCAATTTCGTTCTCTTTAAACGCTGAGGGCACCAAGTCAGGAATTACTTTTAAAATTAATGGCAAAAGAACCGCTCCTCCGGGTAACATAAAAATCGCCAAAGCTGGAACAGATTTTACAATATCTTTAAACTGTGTTTTCACCAATTCCTTTTCTTCCTTTGTTAAATCTTCCGTCGCCGACTTCTTAACCAAATAGACTAAATCTTTACTTTGTCTAATTTCAACACCCAGTTTTTCTTTGTTTCGCATTAAAATTTTCCCCCAACGTTTTGACAAACGAGAATATACCTTTTCGTACGAGGAAGTGTTTTTCATGAATTCAAGGTCGTGCTGGGCGTGCAACAAAAAGTTTTCTGTCATTGTTAAACTTTCTTCTAGCTCTTCTTTGGGGATTTCGAGATAATCAGTTAGTTTTTGTAAGTATTCCAACTCTTCATTTGTTAACTCTTCATCTGAAACAATTGTCAAGATTGAAATGTCCAACAAAAACCGTTTTAACAACCAATGTTTTTTTACAAAAATTGGAATGTCGCTGAACGTTGCCCCTTTTTTGAATTGGTCTTTCATTTCATCTCTCACCTCATCTTTCAGATTTGAAGATGCCAAGAAAATATTGAACAAATTCTTTTCTTTTCCTTCCAACACACCGTCTGCATGTGCAGAAACGCTAATCGCGGTTAAAGAAGCGCGTGCATACGATGTATAATTCTCCTCCAGTGCATCATCGTCATTTCTGTGTTCAAAATCATCGAATAAAATAACATCCAAATAGGCGAACACATTACTCAATGAATTGATCCACCAGCGATTTTCTAGTAAATTAAGTTTAATATCAATACGGTCGGTTAGAATCTTTTCCAGTTTTTCTTCCGGAGATTCTTTCATGAAAAAGCCAAACACTTTTCGAATAGAACTTGCCTCGTGACTTTCATAAAACGTAATCAATGCGTTTAAAAACTTTTCTCTATCGAAAACTTCTTTTTTATGAATTTGGGTGTACACAAAAAGCAATGATTCGAACAACAAAAGCTTCAACTTCTCATCTTTTGTCCATTCGCTATCGTCTAAGTTTTTGCCGAAAATGAGCTGATCAGGATAACCGAAAACGATTCCGCTTTTCGCCAATGTTAGGTGCATGTGGCGCAATTTGGTGATTTCTTTTGGACGCTTTTTATTTAAAGTAATCGTACCGTTCTCAATTAAATGAAGGTATTTGTTTATCCAGCCTTTTGCCCCGGGTGAAATCATTTCGCTCAATTATTATAATCTTCCAGCAACGACGAATGCTTTTTTCTTCGAGAAAACAGCGCCTCCGTCAATATTAAACGCTTCAAACAGCGCCACATATTGACCTATACTCGCTTTGGTATTGTCATCTCTAACTCCATCCCATGTGAAAGTTCCGCGCAAAGCTAGTAATTCGGACTGAAATACAGTTGCAATTTTTCTTCCTCTATCATCATAAATAGTAAAGTTTCCAACGTACCCCGCTTCTTCCATTTCATAATTGATTTGAAGGACATCTTCCATTCCATCATTATCCGGAGAAATCGTTTCACTTGTGAAGCTAAACGTACCGTTTGAAACAGCTGGATTCAATTGTGAGTTTTCTGCCCCAGGAGTTGCAAATCCTATCGACTCAGCAGCTGTGTGCCAATTGTTTTTATCATCAGAGATACCGTTCGGATCTAACCGTTCCAAGGATTTACCTTTGGTCGCATCTAGTAGTCTAAAATGCCAATCGTCTTGGTACGATACCTTATCTATAACATTGTTTGGTGGGAAAATTTGATTGTCTAACAAGTAAACTGAACTTGAATCGTTGTTGTAACTCGGCACATCCGTTTCGATAAATTTTCCTAGAACCGTTGCTGGATAATTTTGAATAACATGTGAACTGTTTTCTGTCAAAACCACATAATCTCCTGGCTCAAGCAGGTAATGCTGTTCTATTATATCGTTATTTGCTATCGCGCCATTGCTGATTTTAGCCAATTGCCATTCAAACAAGTCAATTAATTTGTTCGAATTGTTGTACAACTCAATCCAATCGCTACCACCTGTTAATGGGTCAAACATAATTTCATTGATAACTATATCTCCACGAACTGCCGTTTCTGCCAAGGCAAAAGTTCCCATTAGATTAACCGTATTCATCCAACAATCCGCTACATTTTGAAGTTCAATTTGGTACATTTGAGATCCTACCAATACTTCATTAAAATTGATGAACAATGATGTTGGAACATCACCAGAGACAAATTGATTTTGAACGGTTAAAACCGGCGACGTGACAACTATTGCATTTGTCAAGGATGAAGCATTCATTCCTTCATTAAAAAACACTTCAACTAGACTAGGCGCGCTTGCGATAATTTGAGTAATACTTGGCGCTTGAACATCTGCAGTAGCATCAAAAACAGAATTTATTGCTCCTGGAGTTCCTCCGTTAGAATTGTTGCTTGCTCTCCAATCTGTGATATCAGTACATGGATCATTCGGATTGATTCGTTCCAACGAATACCCTCCATCGTCTTTATTGGTATCGTGGTACCAGCCAGTTGTATAAAAAATAGAATCCAATTTAACTCCACCATTATCGTACAATACAACCGCATCATCTGAATTGTTCAAACTCGGAAAGCTCGTAACAGCTGTTGCCACTGCAAACGAATCTACATTTGCTGTTGCTGTTAAAACGATATAGTCATTTGGTAGTAGCCATCCATTCTGAGCCGTTCCGAAGGATGATGCGTCACCCAATTTCCAACCCGAAACATTAAAAATTTTATTGCTTCGGTTGTAAATTTCTACGTATTCCACCTCTTTTAATCCTACAACTGGCGATGGATCACACATAAATTCATTGATCACAACATCTCCCGCAACAGGTGTGTCTGCCACCAAATACATAAAATTTGTTGATTGTGAACCAGAAACATTTCCAGCAATATCTTCTACTAAATTTGAAAATAACGTATAAGTGTTGCCATTTGTTAGAGGAGAGAATGGGGTAATATGAACCAAAGCAAGATTTGAACCATCTCTCACAATCGAAGCGGCTGACTGAAAAGGTTGAATGTCATAATTTCCTAAAGTTTCAGCTGTGACTTGATCAACGGGCTCATCAAAAAGTACATCTATTAAATTGGCGTTAATCGCCGTGGCTGAAACCAATGTTGGAGGTGTAACATCAATGATTTCATCTCCGACATATATGTTATCGTAGTAAAATTTATTGGCATTACTGGACGTATAAACTTGCATTGCACCAAAATGAGTTCCTAGCAAATTAGCAGGTTCATTCACTGTTCCTGCAGAAGTGTAATTTGTACCACCAGAAGCATCAATCATCAAGGTCCAATTGGCGCTATTGTCGCGAACAACACGCACACCAACCGCAAAGCTTGCAGAAATCTGTCCTATAGGTCCTGCGACTAATTCTGTACTAACACCACTCACCATTTTAAATAAACGAACTGCATCAGTTGAGCCTGCTTCTCCAAGTTGAATGTAAACTCCATTTTGGGCAACGGTTAAATCCGCATTATCTGCAGTTAAATAGACTCTTCCAAAATTACTTCCGGAAGGTGCAAAAGTTTGTCGCGTTAAAAAAGTCCATTCTTTATTGTCAAGTGTTGAGAGTCCATGCGGTGTTGATAAGTACGACGATGCAGCAACCGAATTGTTCAATTGTAATTCAAATGATGCGTTGACTATAAAGTCGGGGTTTGTTCCTAACCAAGTGGGAGAATTTGTAAAATCACCATCAGAAAAATCATCAGTTATCTGTGAAAATAAAGGCGAATCAGTTAAAAATAAAACAAATATTAAAAAGTACTTCATAGTTTATTCATCAATGCTGTTAAATATACTAATTTTGGGCATTGAAATAAAATTAATTTTTTGTTATGAGAGTAGCTGTTGTTGGTGCCACTGGAATGGTTGGAGGAATAATGTTCAAAGTCCTTCGAGAATTGAATTTTCCTATTACGGAGATTATCCCTGTTGCTTCTGAAAGATCTGTTGGAAAGACAATTGATTTTGGTGGAATTGAAGCCAAAGTTGTTGGGCTTCAAACGGCTGTTGATATGGTTCCAGATATTGCTATATTTTCTGCTGGTGGACAAACATCTTTAGATTGGGCTCCGAAGTTTGCAGAAAAAGGAACAGTCGTTATTGACAATTCTTCAGCTTGGAGAATGGACCCAACAAAAAAATTAATTGTCCCAGAAATTAATGGTGATTTATTAACGGCTGATGATAAAATCATCGCGAATCCAAATTGTAGCACGATTCAATTAGTATTGGCATTGAAACCACTACACGATAAATACAAAGTAAAACGCGTTATCGTTTCTACCTACCAATCGATTACTGGAACGGGAATGAAAGCAATGACACAGTTAACGAATGAGCGCAACTCGGTTAGCGGAGAAATGGCGTATCATTATACGATAGATCAAAACTGTATTCCACACTGTGACGATTTCACAGAAAATGGATATACCAAAGAAGAAATGAAGTTGACAAACGAGACTAAAAAGATTTTGGATCCTTCCATCAATGTAACGGCAACTGCTGTTCGTGTTCCTGTTATGGGTGGTCATTCAGAAGCAGTTAACGTTGAATTTGAAAATGAATTTGATTTGAGCGAAGTTCGTTCATTGTTGCACAATCAAGCCGGAATTACACTAAAAGATGATCCAACCACAAACTCTTACCCAATGCCGCTATACGCAGAAGGGAAAAACGATGTTTTTGTGGGGCGTATTCGTAGAGACGAGTCTCAGCCAAATACATTAAACATGTGGGTGGTTGCGGATAACTTGAGAAAAGGAGCTGCTACAAACGCCGTTCAAATTGCTCAATTGTTGTTGGATAAAGGGTTACTTGTTCATTCTTCAACTAGCTCAGTAACCAATTCGTGAAAGGTAAAGTACGGTTTTTGAGCCTATCGAAATAACTTAGACTACCAAAACATCTCTATTAAATTATTCCCATCTGGAGAAACATAAAAGGTGTCAATGCCTGTATCTACAATTCCATTTCGTGTGGCTTCCCAGAAATAGATGTAATGACCAGCCAAGGTTGTTCCAGAAACATTATTGTCTGCACAACCATTATTCAAGCTACTTTCATTCCAAGGCCAGCCATCTACGTCCACTTGCCTTGTATTTGGTCGTTCATCGTAATTAAACGACTTAAACTTTAACTTATCCGTCCCATCAAAACAGTTTACATTTTTATAATGAAAATAAACTTCCATTTTAGGAAGAATACGGATTTCATAATTATTAGGTCCTTGTCGAGTAACATGCGCAAAACTTGATGGGCCAGAGACAATTGAATAATCACCACTTGGAACATTCATCGTTGTATAATCAAAATAGATATCATATGCATAATCCAAGTTTTTTTTTGGGTAAAATTCAACCCACGAAACACCATTGGCGTCGGTTTGACCACTTCTTTCCCAGTCTGTCGTTTCTGTTTTCCCTGAAAAACCTTTAGTCTTAGTTTCTTTTATTGACCATTTTATTCCCGAAACGGGTTGGTTGTTATGCGCTAAAATGGCATTCATTGTTACGTAAATAGGGTCTTTTGCTTCTTTCTTACATGAAAAAAGAATGACTAAACAAAGGGAGGTATAACCTATAATTCCATACATATAATTAATTTCAAGTAAGCCAAGACAGTTCCGCAAAACAAGTCTTGGCTCTTGACTCTTTCAGTCTTGTAGACCATTTTTAAATTACCAAAACATCTCTATTAAATTATTCCCATCTGGAGAAACATAAAAGGTGTCAA
>CAJXRM010000024.1 GCA_913059205.1 uncultured Flavobacteriales bacterium | reverse complement strand
TGCCTGTCTCGTGGGCTCGGAGATGTGTATAAGAGACAGGTACAAGCACCAAGCACGACTAAAATTCAAGCCATCCAAGTGAACCAAATGACCATCTGTTCGATCTGAAACCTCACCAACCGCCAATTTATATTCTTTTTCAAAAATCTCAGGAAGAAATTTTCTTAACCATTTTTTAAATTCTTTTTTAGGTAAAATATACTTCATCAAATTCGCCTCCTCCAGACAAGGAGAAAGAAAGTCAGTACCATCAGGTTCCCAACCAATTGGACAACTTTCATCATCCATATAAAAGACTTTTGCCCGTGCACGTATCACTCTCTTTAATTCATAATTATCCGTTTCTAAAGCGTACTCATACGCAAATCGCAATCCGAATGCCGTATTCGAATGAGTTCCAACTCTAATTGGGTGATTTAATTTTGGTAGAAAGTTGATGTACTTTTTTGAAATGTAGTCGGCCAAAGGTTTTAGGTTTTTATGCAGTTCTTTACCAAGTGGATCATCCCAGGTCAACAATTCTAAATCTAACTTTAACAGCCATGCCCAACCATAAGTTCGTTCAAAACTATTATTCGAAGCGACCATAAAGTACTTCAGTTCTTTGGATATGTTTTCCTTGGATAAATGGTTTTTTAAAAGTGTGCGAAGCTCCGAAGCGTTTTTCATCTCAGGAAACTTCTTTAACAGTGCAACAACACTCCAATGTCCATGAACAGCAGAATGCCAATCGAAACAGCCATAAAATGCTGGATGTAAAGTTTGAGGCGATTGCAATCCAGTTGAGTCATCCAATATTATTCCAGGTTTATTGGGATATTCTTGATCTATACACAACAAAGGCATTAAGGATAATTTTTCGGCATCCTCACGCTTAAAATCAACTGATTTTGATGGAGTTTTATCTTTTTCATCTGCTTCATTCGTGTTAGTAGAACAAGCAACCAGCAGTAATCCAAAAGAAAAATATAAGGTATCTCGAAGCATAATTTCACGATTTAAAATTAAAAATACTGTTTTCATCTTCAATGCCATTCATTTTTGATTGAATCCACTCAAAAGTTTTAAATTTTAGTTAAGGATATGACTGCTTAACATTCTTTAACAGCCCATTTATGTACTTTTTTTCTCTTTTCGAGTTATACTTGTGTTAGAACAAAATCAAAATAAAATAGAATGAAAACAAACATGAAATTATTCGGATTCGGCCTTTTAGGAGGAATGCTTCCTTTGGCTATTTTTATGATTGCGCAAAACGATGCAGTATCACCACAGTCTGATACCGCATATCAAAATGATTTAAATGTTCGAGCACAGGCAGTCGGTTTAAATTCAAATGGTGGCCTACCAACCGAGAGTTTTATTGATGCATCAGAAAACAGCTTGAACTCTGTAGTCCACGTAACAACAAAAGTAGAAACAACCACTTTTCAACGGGATATGTTTTCTGAGTTCTTTTATGGACCGGGGTCTGGCGGTCGTGAATTTAAACAATTTGGTTCTGGTTCTGGTTCTGGAGTTATTATTTCGGAGGACGGATACATTGTTACTAACAATCACGTTATTGAAAATGCAAAGGAAATTCAAGTAACGTTAAATGACAATAGAAAATATGACGCCGTAATAATTGGTTCGGACCCTTCTACGGATATTGCAGTATTAAAAATAAAAGAAAAAGGACTAAAAGCTATTCCAATTGGTAATAGTGATGATATCCGCATCGGCGAATGGGTTCTTGCAGTCGGAAATCCATTTAATTTAACATCCACAGTAACAGCTGGAATTGTTTCCGCAAAAGCTAGAAATATCAACTTATTGGGCGAAAGATCAGGCTCTAACGTTGTTCCGATTGAATCTTTTATTCAAACAGATGCAGCAGTAAATCCAGGAAATAGCGGAGGCGCATTAGTAAATACACGAGGAGAGCTGGTTGGAATTAATACAGCGATCGCTTCGCGAACAGGAAGTTATACTGGTTATTCATTTGCGGTTCCAGTTAACTTGGTTCAAAAAGTAATGTTGGACCTAATCGACTATGGAATTGTACAACGCGGATACTTGGGAGTGCAAATCGCGGACATTACTCAAGAGCTTAAAGAAAGCAAAAAACTAACGTCAGTAAAAGGTGTATATATCGCGGAAGTTGTTGAAGACGGAAGCGCTGATAAGGCTGGAATTAAAAGCGGTGATGTTATTCTTAAAATTGGCAACAAAGAAGTTAATTCTGTTGCATCGGTTCAAGAGGAAGTTGGAAAAAGACGTCCTGGCGACAAATTATCAATTACGATTCGCAATTCAAAAGGCGAGGAAAGTGTTGAAGAAATCGTTTTAAGAAACAAGGACGGCGATACAAAACTCGTTTCGAAAGAAGAAATCGCTAAAAATGTTGCGTTGGGTGCAACTTTTAGAGAATTAACGAGTAAAGAGAAGAAGGAATTAAACATCGATTATGGTGTGAAAATCCAGGGATTGAATGCTGGAAAGTTAAAATCACTCGGCTTATCGGAAGGTATGATTATTACAAAAATCAACAACGAAACGATAACCAGTGTTGAACAATTAACGTCAAAACTGAACAGCTTAAACAAAGGAGTTTTATTAGAAATCATGACAGAAAGTGGCAAACGTGATTACGTTGGATTCGGTCTCTAAAACAAAGAATTAGGCATTATTTTTGAGGTAACATTAATTTCAAAAATTCTTAATCTTTATTTGGAAAACAGTTTCTTTTCGTCGTATCTTTGCACCTCGCTTTCGAGCAAAATTTAAATTAGGGGGACCAAAATTTTATGAGACAACTTAAAATTACGAAGTCAATTACCAATCGTGAGAGTCAGTCATTAGACAAATACTTACAAGACATTGGTAAAGAAGAGTTGATTACTGCAGAGGAAGAAGTAGAATTGGCGCAAAAGATCAAGCAAGGAGACCAAAGAGCCCTTGAAAAACTAACTAGAGCCAATCTTCGTTTCGTAGTGTCCGTTGCAAAGCAATATCAAAATCAGGGGTTGACTTTACCTGACCTTATTAACGAAGGAAATTTAGGTCTTATCAAAGCTGCACAGAAATTTGATGAAACACGTGGTTTCAAATTTATCTCGTATGCTGTTTGGTGGATTCGCCAATCAATCTTGCAGGCTTTAGCTGAGCAAGCGCGTATTGTACGTTTACCATTGAATCAGGTAGGATCATTGAACAAAATTAACAAGGCGTTTTCACGTCTTGAACAAGAGTTTGAACGACCTCCATCTGCTGAAGAATTGGCTGAAGCATTGGAAGTTCCAGAAGACAAAATTAAAGAGAGTTTAAATGTTTCTGGTCGTCACGTGTCAATGGATGCACCTTTATCTACTTCGGAAGATGGAGGAACATTAATGGATGTTATGGCAAATAGCGATTCGCCTAAAGCGGATCACGTGTTAATGGCTGAGTCTTTACAGAAAGAAATTGAACGTTCTTTAAGTACTTTAACAGATAAAGAAAGAGAAATCATTCGCTTATTTTTCGGAATTGGAATGAACCACGGACTTACGCTGGAAGAAATTGGAGCAAAGTTTAATTTAACACGTGAACGTGTTCGACAAATTAAAGAAAAGGCGATTCGTCGACTGAGACATACATCTCGAAATAAACTATTGAAGGCTTATTTAGGATAAGTCAATGGAAAGCTGCCCTCATTCGTGGGCAGCTTTTTTTTTTACAATTAAATAATAATTTACAATCAATTTTAAACATGGAAACAGCGTTAGGTTACGAATCAAAACTTAAATCGCACATCGAAAGAGAACGTGCTGCAGTAAGCTTATCAAGTAAAGTTGGAGAGCTTCTTTACGACAAAGGAATTGAATTAGTGCTATTTAGAAATCACTTGTTAGACATTACAATTTCTGAAGTTTTAAACTTGCACGAATATTCTCGTTCAGTTGTGAATAAACCAGTTGACATTTTCACGACTTCAGAGTTAGCAAATGAATTATTGAAATTGGATTTAGCTCCAGCAAAAATTGATATAGGTAAGTTAGCAAGTGAATACATCACAGAAAAAGGAAACTATGCATCTGCCTCTGAATTTTTGAGTGCGAAACTAAAGGGTTTTGAGACAGGAAACGGAATTCCATTCCAACCTAGAGATGTTGTTTTATACGGATTCGGACGTATCGGTCGTTTGGCTGCAAGAGAATTAATAAAACAAGCAGGTAAAGGTCAACAATTGAGGTTAAGAGCAATTGTAACCCGAAGTAATTCTGAAGCGGACATCATCATGAGAGCGTCATTGTTAAAGAATGATTCTGTTCATGGTGCTTTTAAAGGTACCGTGGAAGTTGATCTTCCGAACGAATCAATTATTATCAACGGACAAATCGTTAAGATGATTAGCGCAAAAAATCCTGAAGATATTGATTATACTGCGCATGGAATTAACAATGCATTGGTTATTGACAATACTGGTGCATTTACAACAAAAGAAGCGTTATCAAGACATTTACAATCAAAAGGAACTTCACGCGTTCTATTGACTGCACCGGGGAAAGAAATTCCAAACGTAGTTTATGGAATTAATCAGGGCGACATCGATTTGGCGAATGAACGTATTTATTCAGCTGCATCTTGTACAACAAACGCAATCTCTCCTATCCTTAAAGTTGTAAACGACAAATTGGGAGTAATAAAAGGACACATCGAAACAGTTCACGCATATACCAATGACCAAAATTTATTGGACAATATGCATAACAAACCACGAAGAGGGCGTTCTGCGGCAATCAATATGGTTATCACATCAACAGGTGCCGGAAACGCAGTGACAAAGGTTATTCCTTCGTTAAAAGATAAATTAACGGCAAATGCAGTTCGAGTACCAACTCCAAATGGTTCGTTGGCAATTCTAAATCTTGAAGTTGGAAAAGAAACTTCTGTTGAAGCATTAAATGAAATGATAAAAGATGCTGCGCTAAACGGAGATTTGGTAAATCAAATTTATTACGCTTACGATCCTGAATTAGTATCCAGCGACATTATTGGAAATGTTTGTTGTTCGGTTTTTGACTCAAATGCTTCAATTGTTTCTAAAGACGGTAAAAACATTGTCTTATACGCGTGGTACGATAATGAATTCGGTTATACGAAACAAGTAATTCGTTTGGCAAAGTATGTTACAAAAGTAAGACGTGCAATTTATTATTAATCAGCACGGAAATGCATAAAAAAAAGGGTTCGTAAATTACGAACCCTTTTTTTATTGATTATTTTGTTAATTACACGTTACGGCGTGGTGACCTGTACTCGAAACATAACCTGATGATTCAACAGTTTTATATTCGTTTCCGCACAACTCTCCCATCGAAACAGTACTTCCATCGCTCTCTTGATAACTACAAACCTTGCATTCAGCGTCATCCTTCGTACAAGACGATAAAAATACTCCTCCTACCAAGGCTAAAATTCCAAAACATGCTGTTAATTTGTTCATAGCTTAATTATTAGTTGATTTATATAATTCTAATTTAAAAGCAATTTAAGAAAAAAAAACAAATTAATGTCCGTGACAGTGAACTTCATAAACTGTACCATCAACGGCATAGCCATTGCTCTCAATATCTTCAAGATCATCTCCACATTTCTCGCCTAACTCAACTTCTCCATTTGGCCCGTCATAGTGACATTCGTGACAATGATCTTTCTCGCAAGAAATCATTGTAAAACTGGCAAACGCGAGCAATACTGCTGAATTTTTTATTCCCTTTTTCATAATTGTTTGTTTTTGTTATTAATTGATTATTGTTTAAAGTGATGATTTATCGTAATTCCTACTTTTACATAAAAACTCCTTCCTGGATGTTGTAAGTCTATGTTTTTCAATCTAGAAAGATGATTAACATATGCCGTATTGAAAATGTTCTTTGATCCAATACCAATTTCCAATGGAGTTTTCAATTTCCAAATGAAGTCCATCCCGAAATTCAATAAATGGTAATCATTCGTTCTTGTTTCAAAGTCCGTTAATTGATTTTGTTTGAAGTAATATTGATGTTGTAGAGAAATCTGATTGACTTTGAATTTTTTGTTCCCCGAAAAGTTAACTTTTAAGAAACTGTTTATTCTTGCTTGTGGCATCAAGGTTAAACTGCTACCATTCAATTGTTCACCTCTTATATAGGAATAAGAACTTTCTAAATGCAACCAATGCGCAAAATGAGGATGGTAATGGAATCCTAAATCCAATCCATATAAATTTACATCGTTTGTTTGACCATACAGAAACACTTTCGCTCCATCAATTATGGAATCAATGGGTTGAATTTGAATGTAATTTTGAATGTAATTATAAAAAGGATTTACGATTAACTCGACGTGCTCACCATGAAATTCATAACTAAAATCAATTTGGGTTGCATATTCCGATTTCAACGCTTCGTCCCCTATTTCGTAACGCAGTGTGCCGTGGTGAATTCCATCCGAGAACAATTCAGAAAGATGAGGTGATCTAAATCCGGTTGAGACGTTTAAACGCAAGGTGCTCAGAGTTGCGGAGTACGTTCCTCCAGCCGAGAAATTCGGACTTCCATAATTCGCATTGAACTGTTCTTCATTTACAGTAAGTCCACGGACATCGTATCGCGCACCGATTTGTGCGTTCCACTTTCCTTTTGAAAAGTACCCAATTAGGTAAACACCATTATCCAATTGGTTGAAAGCCGGAATCAACTGTTCTTCGGCATCCGGATTATTTTTATTCACTTGATACATTCCTTGATAGCCCGCAATTAATTTCCATTGTTCAGAAAACAAGTGTTTGTATCTTAAATTAAGTAAAGAAGAATTCAATTTGACCTGCATACCTGGAATAGTATATTTCTCCTCATATTCAGACAAATCATTAAAGGTGTTTCCTACCAATAATTCCAACTCATTCTTTCCAAAAAAGAACTTGTTCTCAAAAGAAAAAATGTGATTCTGAATTTTTTGAACAGGAATTTCAAATTCACGCGATGAATCGTCTGATTGAAAATTCAATGGATCAATGATAGTATCATGCGTATGTCCGGGGATTCCAATTCTATCATTCGAATAAATATACCTAAGATGAGAAACCCAGTTTTTCTTACTCACTCCTACACCAAGTTTAATCCCCTGATTCAAATAACGCGTGTTTTCAGCAAATTTTGAATTCGGTAGTTGGTAGTCAGCATTGTTGGAGTAAATTCCGGCAAGATTAAGTCGGAAAATACCTTTAGACACTTTGTATGACAAAGTATTAGTCGTACCCATATTAACTGTTTCAAAAATAGAATTGTAGGCAATTTCCTGTGAATTTTGTTTTGCGTAAGGTGCATCAATTAAATACACTATTCCACCAAAAGCATCACCTCCATACAGCAAAGATGAAGGGCCTTTAATGATTTCAACCGCTTCAACACCCAATTGAGAAACTGCCATTCCATGGTCACCTCCCCACTGTTGGTTTTCAATTCGCATACCATTTAACAAAGTTAAAACGCGCATACCTTGCATTCCTCGAATTACAGGTTTGGAAATGCCTACACCTAGGGAAGCTTGTTGGACACCATTAATATTTGAAATTGCCTCGCTTAAACTTGACGACTGAATTGCATTTAGTTCTTTTAATTCCAGGTGTTCAACTCTAAATGCATTGCTGCGAGCAACACCGCCAGCAGGACTTGATACGATCACATCTTCAAAGTCCAAATGATGTTCCTCCAGTTTTATCAACAAAGTATCACCTCTTCGCGCATCGATGTATTGCTTGGTAAAAGTTGCGAAAGAAACTTCAACTTCAAACTCATTTGGCAAGGAGTTGGAAAAATTAAAATATCCATCAATATCGGAATGTATTCCAATTCCGATTGACCGAATATATATTGATGCCGAAGGAATTCCTTCATTTGTGTTTGCATCTATTACACGTCCAGATAACTCCTGTGCCATAGATTGGATTATCACAAAAAATGTGACAACCAATAAAAAAAATTTATTCATTGTTGTGCTTTAGAATCGTAAGATTCAGTTAATATTCATTTCGTAGTAGAACTAGTGGTCTTGAATATTAAGCAGCGGGAGGACCTCGATGTGAAAATGCATTAAATTCTTCTGGATTGCAATAATCAACAGAAGGTGTAACAAAGGTATAATTGAAATACTTAGCAAAAGCCGGCAATCTAAAATCTGGAATATGAAAAAATCCTAAATCAAACTCGCACACAAAACAGGTATTACCCTCAACATCAAATGAGAGGTCATTGCTTTGCTTTTGTTTTTCATTGTCAGAAATCACGTGATGTTCAACTTCGTGATGATCTTCACAATTATGAACAAGACTTCTAGGAACGTTTAAAAAAACGAGGCAAAAAAGGACACTGAATATGAAAATATGCTTCATTACTTTAGTAAAAGTATAAAAACTAAATCAACACTTCGCATTTTTTTTCTTTTTTCCAATTCTGCCCATACCTTCGACTTTAGAAATATAAGTTACAATATCTGGAACTTTACAAGCTGTATCACCCATGAAAACTTCTACTTTTCCGATGTGTTCACCTGCTTCTTTACAAAGTTCTGTTAGTTCAGGTACTGCACATCCCAATGCGATTAAGTACCCATTCATGCAGTACTTCACTTGATTGGCTTGCGCATGAATTGTTGATTTAATGCGTTCAATTAAACTTGTATGAAATGCTACATCCAAAGCACTATTATCTACAATACCCAAATATGCACCCATTGCAGCCCAAGCAGCCTCCTGAAGATCTGTATTTTCAGAATCAATCCATTTGGCACAAACTTCCATACAAATTGGACTTTCTGCAATGTTCCAAGCTAAAGCATAATGCAGTATCATTGACCATTTTCCGTTCAATCCCCAATTCTCAAAATCTTTCTCAGTAAATTGATTTGGATCGGCAATCAGTCCTGCCAAGTACTGAGCATCAGAATTTCCTGTGGCGAACAGCTGCATTGCCAAATTATGGTTCTTTTTCTCTTTTTTTACAATTGGTTTTAAATCGCCCACTTTTACACCAAACATGTTTTCAGGACCTCCATGTCTTAAAAATGTTTTACGCGTTTGTTCAGATCCCTTGCTTTCAAGGTATTCCATTACTTCATTTAAATCCATGAATTGATTTTTAGAAAATTGAATCTCTATTTAATGCCCGCTTCTTTTAGACATTTTTTCACCTTTTTCTCATGCTTAGCACGTTCCTCAGGGGTTGTATTCGGATTTTGAGCTAAAAAGGCTTTGCATTTTTGATCTATTTCATCAAAACGAGCCGACAAACGATCGAACTCTTTATCTGAAACTTGTTTTGAAAACGCTTTGTTAATAGAGTCATTTTTAATTACACAATCGCAAAATCCCCATTGTTCTCCAAACTGCTTTTCAATATTGACAAGGTTTTGTTTAAATTCCTTTGAATTTTTTTTATCCACAGTTGACATATCATAATCAGATATGATTTGCTTATCTAATGTATCTGGAATTTCGGTATCAACTAGCGTTGTATCTCGATCATCGATAACTTCATCCGGATTTTTCCCATCCGAACTACAACTAATTACGGTAAAAACCGTTATAATAAAAAGAAGTTTGTTCATCAAAAAACTCTTTTTGGCAGATTTATTGTTTAACTTATTACCAATAATACGAACTTCTTAGAAAATAGCACCAATAAAAAAGCAAGAAAATGTTACGAATTATCATACCCCTGATTATAGCGAGTTTTTCGAGTATTCTTTATGGACAAGAAATCGCTTCAATAGAAAAGCAACAGCAGATCATTGAAATGCGCGTTGATAAAAACTTTAACTCCAAGTACAAACGGCAATTGCGACTCCTTAAACGTACCTACCCTATGGCGTTGAAAGCAAAGGAACTGATTGATGAGTATGAATCAGATTTGGCCGAAATAAGTAAAAAGCGTAAAAAGAAAAAGTATGGCAAAGAAGCACACGCCGATTTAAAAGATGAATTCATTTTTAACATCAAAGATTTGTACGATAGCGAAGGAGATTTACTTATGAAATTAGTTTATCGTGAAACAGGAATGACGGTCAATGAGATAATTAAAAAGTACCGCGGCGGCTTTCAAAACACCTTCTATACTGGAATCGCCAAACTTTGGGGACAGAATTTAAACTCAACCTACGACCCGAATGGTGATGATTGGATCACTGAAGTTGTAATTCAAGACATCGAAAGTGGGCGGATTTCATTTGATAAACAAATGAAAAAAATGAATAAAGAAGCATACAAAGAAAGCATGGTTGAATATCGCGAAAACGTAAAGAGATCTAAGAAGAAGGTAAAAAAAATAAAAAAGGCGAAACGAGAAGCCAAGAAAAATAAGAAATAAAAAAAAAGACCATTAACAGTATTAATGGTCTTTTTAAATTAAAGTACTTTACAATCTGAAATACTCAGTCGTGATAGCTTACCTTTTTCATCGAAAAATGTCATTCCAACTTTCCCTTTGAAGTGTAAAATCTCTCCACTTGTAATCTGATCATCCGTTGATTCCTTCGTGCCACCGTTATCCGTGAACATAAAATCTGCCGTAATCGGTAAATCATTCATCCCTGAACCAAATTTAACGGCAATTTTATCATCCCACGTTGCAGGGAATCTAGCTTCACCTTGAATTTCAATTTCTGAGTCTTGAGGATATTTTTTCTCAAATTCATCTTTACCAATTTTATTGGCTTCTTCAATTAACATATCCGTTGTTAGTACTTCGGCATCGCTTTTTCCTTCTTCTCCTGTCGCCTCACTTGAACAAGAAGTTAAACTAAAAAGGATGAAACCTATTAAAAACACTGGCAATAAATTGGACTTTCTCATAATTTGTTTTTTTTTTCGTTAAATTAATGAATTATTTAAAACCAGTAGATTTAAAGACGAATTGCATTGATACAATCTTCCATATATAACGGAATTATTACTACTCCAAACTTATGGAAACACGCGTTAGTTGAGGATATAGATCAACTTGAATTAAGTGCAGACTCAATTCAGAATGAACTTATTTCAACCAAAATACGTTTAGGAATGTTCGCAGAGCAATGCGTATTTCAGGCGCTTGAAAGTGATTCTAAGTTTCAACTACTGGCCAAGAATATTCAAATTATTGAGAACAACATTACTTTAGGAGAATTAGATTGTATTTTAGAAAGCGAATCAAAAATTATACATCTTGAAATTGCTTATAAGTTTTATTTATTTGATCCGAACATGAGTAAAAATGAGCTTTCTTGTTGGATTGGTCCAAACAAAAAAGATTCGCTACTAGAGAAAATAGAGAAACTAAAAAAGAAACAGCTTCCACTCTTATTCCACTCAAAAACGGCAGAATCACTTTCAAAGCTGGGTGTATCTGCTGACTCAATACAACAAAAAGTTTGTTTTAAAGCACAACTATTTACCCCGTTTTCCTCCAATAAAGTTGATTACAAAACAATCAACACTGATTGTATTTACGGTGTGTACTATACTAAACATGAATTAATGGAAATAAACCAACGCAAATTTTATATTCCCAACAAGCTGGAATGGATAGTAACTCCGCACCAGAGCGTAAAATGGATTAATTACGACACATTTATTGAACAAATAGACGCTTACTTAAAAAATCAGAAATCCCCCCTTTTTTGGTCAAAGGACAAAAAAGGAAATCTTTCTAAAGGTTTTGCTGTTTGGTGGTAAGTCTCGTTTTTAATACATCAATTGCTTTTTACTACTATCTCTCCATTCAGCGTCATATTTACTATCAGAAAAATAGATTATCAAATCGGCATCGTATTTACTGTCGACAAAATAAATTGACTTTTTAGCATCATATTTACTTGAAGCGAAAAACCAAAGTCCCTTGTTATCCGTTGCATCATATTTCGAATTGCATTTATAAACGACCAAATGAGCATCGTATTTACTATTTGCTACGAATACTTTAACGTCGGCATCATACTTACTACTTGCGGAAAAAACGACTTGAGAATTTGCTGAAAATTGAAAACCGCAAATTAAAATCAGAGTGGCAATTATTTGTTTCATTGTGCTTTATTTTTGGACTAAATATAAGTTTTTTTAATCAGTCTTTAAAATGTTACTATTTTGTTGAAAATCAATTTTCACTTCATTCAATGAACAGCCTATTAAAGTGTAAATTTGATAAAAAACAATTGTATGAAATTTTTTATTGACACAGCTAATCTGCAAGAGATTAAAGAAGCAAATGACTTGGGTATATTGGATGGAGTTACTACAAACCCTTCATTGATGGCTAAAGAAGGTATTACAGGTGCTCAAAATATTTTAAATCATTACGTAGAAATTTGCTCTATTGTAGACGGACCTGTGAGTGCAGAAGTGATATCAACAGATTATGAAGGAATTATTCGTGAGGGGGAACAACTTGCTGCTTTACATAAAAATATTGTGGTTAAAGTCCCAATGATTATTGAGGGAATAAAAGCAATTAAGTATTTCTCATCAAAAGGCATCAAGACGAATTGCACATTGATCTTCTCTGCTGGTCAAGCTCTTTTGGCTGCCAAAGCAGGTGCTACATACATTTCTCCATTTTTAGGACGTTTGGATGATATTTCAACGAATGGTATTGATTTAATTGCTCAAATTCGTTTAATCTATGACAATTATTGTTTTGACACGCAAATTTTAGCTGCAAGTGTTCGTCATCCAATGCATATTATTAATTGCGCTGAAATTGGTTCTGATGTTATGACTGGACCATTGAAGGCAATTAAAGCTCTTGCTAGTCACCCACTTACAACTTCTGGTCTAGAACAGTTTCTTGCGGACTACGCCAAAGGAAATCAATAATTTGTATTATTCCTTTTCGGATACATGATATAAATCAACAATTATTGAATTTCTAATCATATTTTAATAGTTAACTCCGCTCTATCTTTGAAAAAACAAAAAGATATGGGACAAACAATTGAAATTAATGAAGGAGAAGTATTGGTAAAGTTTAACTCTCCAACTATTGGAAAAAAATCTTTTGCGGACTTAGGAATCACCGCGGAGGATGTGACACTAGAAGGTGGTTTTATGCGAATTGCGTTTGAATTAGGTGGAATTGGTACGCACGATTTTGTTGCAGTACCGACAATCGAAATCACGTATAAGGAATCAATGGGAGAAACGCATTGGCAATGCGATTTTAACGGAGAAACTTTATTGGATAAGTTAGATCATCACGGTAATGCAACAATTCTTTTACTTCGTCGAAAACAACTAGAAAATTTGGAACAACATCATGAAAACAAATTAATTCTTCATGCTGAATTTCCTGAATCTGTACATATAGATCCTGACAATTCTTATGTTGAATTTTTTAAGTAGTAATAATAATCAAGTTTAAGATCAAGGGAGGTAAATTTTATCTCCCTTATTTTTTTCTTAAATCTATAAACTCCTTAATCTTTTCATTTTCTATTAAAACAGTGAGATTATAATACACAATTTTCCACTCCCCTTTTTTCTTCATAACTACCCCACTTCCGCGACAACCTTCCATCCAAGTATCGAGGTCTTCATCAAACCAAGCTGTTTTTTTATTCTTGGAAAACATCCATATTCTATTTGACGCTTTAAAGTCCCACGCTTGCCCCTTATCGAAATACGGTTTTGAAAAAGCGGAAAAAGCTTCTTTTTCCCAACGCTCGCCGGGAGCAGTTCCCAAAAACACAAATGTTTCGTCCATTGGTCCGAAATAAGCTTCATAATTTGCTTCAGTCGCAGCTAAATGCCAATCATCTATTAACTTATCCAATTGAGCATTACAATTAAACGTAAATGCCACTATTGCTAAAAACACTATTTTTTTCATAGTTCTTTCAAATAAAAAAGGTTGCTAACCAAAGTTAACAACCTTTTAATAAAAATGAATTTTGTTATTAGTTTGAACTTTCTTCAGCCAATAACATCAAAACAGCGCTATATAAATCAACAACACCACCTGTTACTGAAAGTGTTCCAAAATCAACCATTGCTTTTGTAGCAGGGTGCGTTTGTTGAACACCTTTATATGAACGAGAAGATTTTAAAATTACGTCAGCAATTTCCTTCATTGACTTTTTTGGGAAGTACGATTTCAAAAATGCAGCAGCTCCAGCAACCATTGGACAAGCCATAGACGTACCTTGAAGAGTTGCATAATCACTTTGAGGAACTGAATTGTAAATTTCAGAACCTGGAGCAAAAACGTCTACTGTTTTTTGTCCATAGTTAGAAAATGAAGAAGGCAATTTAGCTTCTGTATTTCTAGTACTAGAACCAATTGTTAAAAAGTGATCCAATTTTTTATCTTGGAAAGAATACACTGATGTAGGGAAGTTTGGCTCTGTATCAATGTCTTTGTGATCATTTCCTGCAGCATGTATACACAAAACTCCTTTTGAATCTGCGTATTCAAATGCTTCATAAACTGCTTTTTGGTGAGGTGAATAAGCTTTACCAAAAGACATATTAATTACTGAGGCTCCATTATCTACTGCATAACGAATCGCTAAAGCGATGTCTTTATCAAACTCATCTCCGTTAGGCACTGCTCTTAATGACATTAACAAAACGTTGTTTGCAACACCATCTCCACCCATTTTATTTCCTCTGATTGCTCCAACAATTCCACCTACGTGAGTACCGTGTAAAGCATCTGGACCTTCAACATCATTGTTTCCATAAACCTTATCGCTAAAATCATCTGGATTATCACCAACAATTGCACGTCCATCAAAGTCAGGATTTAAATGAGTATCTAACATCCCTTGAATTTGTTCTTTTTGAGCTTTCATTGACTCTTCAGAAAGATCTCCGTTTAAAATCGCCATGGCAATTTGCTTCATTTGAACTTTCTCAGCAGGAGCATTCCATTTCTGAAGGTCTTTCATCGTATAGTTTTCTTTACCGATTTCTGATGCTACCATAGCTGGTATGTTCGCAATCATAGGACCCATCATATCTATTTGATTTAAATATCCTTCGTATTCTGCTCTATCTTCTTCAACTGATTTTTTCACTTCGTCTAACAAAGCTTGCTCTTCAGGAGCCAATGATTCACTTGCAGCTTTTTTAGATAAACTAGCCAATATTCTAGTTTTTTCTAAACGCATATCATTCGCGTTTTCTCCTTTGCTATTTCCTAAGAAATTCCATCCATGAATATCATCAATGTAACCATTGTTATCATCATCAATTCCATTTCCAGCAATTTCCTTCGTGTTCGTCCAGATTTTACCTTTCAAATCCTCGTGTTCAATATCAATCCCTGAATCAATGATTGCCACAATAACAGTAGACGATTCTCTTTTCTTTACTTTTTTGTATGCTTTTTCAGTTTGCATACCTGCAGCTCCATTATACCAGTTTAATACCTTTTTGTCAACTTGTTGAGCTGAAACTACATTAGTAATACCAAAAGCAAAAAGACTTAAGGATAATTTAATAACGATTTTATTCATAATATTCAGATTTTCTAAAATTTCTTAGCCTAAAATTAAAACTATTCTACACATGATAAGCAAAAAATTAACCATTCGGTGTATATTTACGTCTATAAGGTATAAATCAATGACCAATGGTAAAACAAAAAAACTCTACTCTACTTTTAGTTCTCTTTGTATTTTTAGGATCTACACTATACGCTCAAAAACTTGGTTTTAAAGAGCTCTTGGAATCCAATCCAAAAGGAAAAACTACATTTTGTGTTCCTTCAACTATCAATAATTTAGAATTATTAGAACGTGAAGGGGTTACAATTAAGTACAATTCATCAAATTGGATTTTTATCACTGTAACCCCTAAATGGATAAACGATAAATATCAAAGTAAAGAGTTAAGTAATTTTTATTTTGAATTTGCGCCTCCAAGTTTAATGAGTGATACAGCTCGAGCTCATCATTTTGTCAACGAAGTCCATGCTGGAACTGGCTTAGAATCAGGCTTCACTGGAAAAGGTGTACTAATGGGGATTGTTGATACTGGTTTGGATTTTAATCACCCCGACTTTATTGATGGAAATGGCGTTAAAAGAACAATACGTTTTTGGGATCAGACAATGCCGGATAACGCGAGTTCTCCACAGCCTTATGGTTACGGATTTGTTTGGGATAGTCTTTCAATTAGCAATGGGACGTGCACAAGTAATGATACTCAAGGACATGGAACAACTGTGGCTGGTCAAGCTCTAGGCAATGGACTAGCTTGCGGTCAAAACAAAGGAATGGCACCGGAAGCTTCAATTGTAGTAGTTAAAACGGATTTCTCAAGACAAAACTGGACATTAACTGTAGCCGACGCATGTGATTATATTTTTAAAGTTGCAGATTCTTTAGGAATGCCCGCTGTTGTAAATTTAAGCTTGGGAAGCTATCTTGGAAGTCATGATGGAGATGACCCAGCGTCAGAGGCAATTGAGAATTTATTGGATGCAAAACAGGGACGAATAGTAGTTTCGGCCGCTGGAAATTCTGGTGAATATGCACCTTATCATCAAAGAAGTAATGTAACTTCTGATACAAATTTTGTGTGGTTTCAAAACAACCCAACGAATCAACTTGGAGCGAATAAAATATATCTAGAACTGTGGACAGATCTGGCTGACGCAACTTTTGACTTCGCATTCGGTGCAGATACTGAAGGTCCAAGCTGGGACTTCAGAGGTAGAACTAATTTTCATGGTGCAACATCTGCAATTGGCGGAGTGATTTACGATACAATTTGGAATGGATCAAATCGATTGGCAACAATTGAAGTGTATCTTGACCAAAGAGGAACAGATTTACAGTTTCAATTGTTGGCGAGTATAGATTCTACAGCGTACAGATATCGCTTTGAAACTACTGGTAGCGGAAAATATGATTTGTGGAGTGGAATTAATTTCCAATTGAATAATATGTATACCTCCGCACCACCTTTAGTCGATTTCCCAGATTCAATATATTATGTTGCACCTGATTTAAATCAAAGTATCGTGTCATCTTGGAATTGCTCTGAAAAGGTAATTTCCGTTGGGAATTTTCAAAATAGAAGTGGCCATATTAATAAAAATCTTGTTCCAGTGTCCTACCCGACTCCAGTTGGTAGTTTGGCTCCGAAATCTAGTAAAGGTCCTAATCGACGTGATATTCAAAAACCAAATATTTCAGCTGCTGGAGACATGTCAGTAAGTGCGTATCCTCTATCTTTACTCTCAAATCCGGCTTACAACAGCGCCATTGACTCAAACGGTTGGCATGGAAGAAATGGAGGGACATCATTAGCGTCTCCTGTAATTGCTGGTATTGCCGCATTATACCTTGAGCGATGTAATCGAGCTACTTACCAAGACTTTATGGACGATTTACAAAATTCAGCCTATTCAGATAGTTATACTGGTGCTGTGCCAAATATTGCATATGGACATGGAAAAGCACATGCCTTAAACACTCTATTGGAGCAAACAATTCCAGCTATACCTTCCATTTTTCAACAAACTGGAAGTTTAGAAGCTTCACCTGGAACGTATTTTAATTGGACTTTAGATGGATCGCCTATTGAAGGAGAACACGATCAAAATTTAGCAATTACACCTCCATATGGAACCTATACGGTTGAAGTATACAATACTGATGGATGTTCTGCCGTTTCAAATAGCGAGATTGTAACTGTTGGATTGAACGAACAAACTTTGGTGACTGTTCATGTATTTCCTAATCCCGCAGAAAGCACTATTCAGGTGATGGTCGATGAAACAGTTCAAAATGCATCACTATTTGATTTAAAAGGAAATCGACTTGATTTGAATCGTATGAATGGAAACAAATTTTCATTAACGGGTGTCGCACAGGGCGCTTACACATTGAAGATTACAACGGAAAAAGGAATATTCTTTTCAAAAATTATTCGATTATAATCAAATACTCAAAGAAGTTTCTAATTTTGATGTTTTAAAATTTATTAAATGGATTTATCAGGTATTATATCAATTTCAGGGCGTCCAGGACTTTTCAAAGTTGTCGCTCAAGGAAAAAACAGCATTATTGTAGACTCATTAACTGAAAACAAAAGATTTCCGGCATATGCGAGCGATCGAATTTCAGCATTGGATGACATCAGCATTTATACTGTTGAAGGCGACAAACCATTGAGAGATATCTTTTCTGACATTTATAAAAAACAAGCAAAAGGGACTGCGCCTTCTCACAAAGAAGATATTACAACGCTTCAGGCGTTTTTAATTGATATTCTTCCTAATTATGATGAAGAACGCGTTTACCCTTCTGACATTAAAAAATTGTTTCAATGGTACAATATTCTTCATGCTTCGAATAACTTAAAGCCACTAGAGGAAGAAAAACCTGCCAAAAAAGAAAAAGCAGATAAATCTTCTGATTCTACCGAAAAGAAATCTAAAGGAAAGAAACCAGCAGCGAAAAAACCAGCAGCGAAAAAAGCAGCACCAACGGAGAAAAAAGCTCCAGCAGTGAAAAAGGCACCTGCTAAGAAAGCCGCACCGAAAAAGAATACAACAAACAAATAATAGTAAAAGTCGGTTTATCCGACTTTTTTTTTGACATGAAAATACAGCGTCCTACCCGAAAGTTTATAGACGATCAACTTGTTATCAACGACTGGTCTTCTATCCTTCCTTATTTTGAAGATTTATTAAACCGAAATTTGAATTCCAAAGAAGATTTTCTAAAATGGCTATCTGATCAAAGTGAATTGGAAGCAATATTAGAAGAGGATTCTGCTTGGCGCTACATTAAAATGTCGATAGACACGACAAGTGAAGAATTAAGTAAATCGTACTCTTTCTTTGTTTCTGAAATTCAACCGAAAATTGCTCCTTTTGAGGATCAGTTGAATCGTAAATTAAACAATGTCTCTTATACAAAGGAGCTCGAAGGCGATCCCGCCTACTCTATTCTTTTCCGCAGCGTGCGTAAATCGTTGGAGCTGTATCAAGAAAAAAACATTCCAATCATTTCAGCAGTAGATGAAGAAAGCCAGAAATACGGTTCAATAGCCGCAGCTCAAAGCATCGAATTCAATGGTGAAAAGATGACGATGCAAAAAGCATCTCAATTGCTAAAGGAAACAGACGAATCCGTTCGTAAAGAAGCTTTTTTAAAGATTAGAGAACGTAGAATGCAAGATGTTGATGCATTTGATGATTTGTTTGATTCACTGCTTAAAAAACGTCATGAAATTGCATTGAACGCTGGTTTTAAAAATTTCCGTGATTATAAAATGGAAGCATTAGGTCGTTTTGATTATTCGATTCAAGATTGTTTTGACTTTCATGCATCTGTAAAATCTGTAATCGTTCCGATCGCCAAACGAATTCAACAAGAACGATTGACTCTACTCGGAAAAGAAAAATTCAAACCGTGGGACTTAGAGGTTGATCCAGAAGGAAAAAAACCTTTAAAACCGTTTTCAACAGGTCAAGAGTTACTGGAAGGAACAGTGAAAATGTTCAATGAAATAGATCCTTATTTTGGAGATTGTATTCGTACAATGGATGAAATGAAACATTTGGATCTTGAATCAAAAGATGGTAAAGCACCTGGAGGTTATAACTACCCTCTTTATGAAATTGGCGTTCCTTTTATTTTCATGAATTCAGTTGGTTCTGCGCATGATTTGGTAACTATGGTCCACGAGGGTGGACATGCGATACATTCCTTCTTAAGTCGTGATTTAGCCTTGACAGGATTTAAAAACTTGCCTTCTGAAGTTGCCGAATTAGCTTCTATGTCAATGGAGTTGCTTTCTATGGAGAAATGGAATCATTTTTATACTGATGAGGATGATTTTAAACGTGCCAAAAGAGAACAATTGGAATCAATTATAAAAATTCTTCCATGGATTGCGCAAGTGGACGAATTCCAACACTGGCTGTACGAAAATTTCAATCATTCGAAAGAGGAACGTACAGAAAAATGGATTGCCTTAGGAAAAGAATACGGCACAGGATTAACCGATTGGACAGGTTATGAAAATGTTCTTGCGACATCTTGGCAAAGACAATTGCATATTTTTGAAGTTCCTTTTTATTACATCGAATATGGAATTGCGCAATTAGGTGCTTTGGGCGTTTGGAAAAACAGTCTAGAAAACAAAACAAAAGCCATTTCTGATTACAAAGAAGCTTTAAAATTAGCCTATACACGCTCAATTCCAGATATATACAAAATTGCAGGTGTTAAATTTGATTTCACTTCTGAACACATTGCAAAACTTGCAGATTTCGTAGAAATGAAATTAAATGAACTCTAATCAGAATTCTATTTAAAACACTTGTAAAAAATAAAATTACTGCTATATTTGCACCCGCAATTAAGCGTATATTTTATATGGCGAGGTAGCTCAGTTGGTTAGAGCGCCGGATTCATAACCCGGAGGTCGGGAGTTCAAATCTCCCTCTCGCTACAGACAAAACATCCACTCAAAAGTGGATGTTTTTTTTTGCAGTAAATTTTAGAGCGCAGGATTCATATCATCAACAGGTTGACGGGAGTTCTCCGCTTGGCAGCGGACAGGAAATCTCCCTCTCGCTACAAAACTTAGAAAGCATCCAGATTTGGACGCTTTTTTTGTTTATCACATTCAAACTTTACAATAAGTTTGTGTAACTTCAATTTGCTATATTTACTAGTAAAATAATCCGTCTGTTACACATTTATGTGTTTTAGCCAATTGTTATATGCAATGAATTAGATACCCAAAATGAAAAAAATAATATTCTCGTTGATTTTTTTAACATTTCAATTCACAGCAAAAAGTCAACTGTACGAGTACTATATAACAAAGGCTAATTCATTTATAGATATGGACAATTATGAACAAGCCATATTCTATTATAACAAGGCAGTTGAACATAGTCCAAATTTGCCACAAGGATATTTTCATAGAGCCTTACCCGAATACTTCTCTGAAGATTATGAAAATGCGTTAGACGATTTAAATCATGTTCTTTCGATTGATCCCAATTACATACAAACATATAAGTATAGAGGCATGGTATATGAAGCATTATTTAATAATGAACAGGCCTTAAATGATTATAATATATATCTTGATTCGTTTCCTAATCATTTAGTGACTTTATCGAGCAAAGCTTGGATTCTGTGCAAATTAAACCGAGAAAATGAAGCAAAAGAAGTGTTGGATCGGGCTCTTTCTATTGATTCCAATCACATACCGACTCTTAATGTATTAGGTCTATACTATGAACAAATAAAGCTATTTCATGAGGCTGTAGAGCAATTTACATTAATAATCCAACTTGATCCTGGTTACGGCAGCTCCTATTATAACAGAGGAAGAAATAATTATTATCTCGAAAATTACGCTCAGGCATGTAGCGATTGGAAAATTGCAACACAACTTGGAATTGAAGATGCTGCATGGTTATACGATGGTGAATCAAAATGTAAATGAGCATATAACGCAGCCTACAACTCAGTACAGTTCGCGCTTCGGTTTACGGTTTTATATTAACTCAACTATTCTTATCTTCGGAAAACAATTTTTGGGTGTAAGTTGCACCGATGGTGTAGCCCCGTCCGTTGTATGCAATATTGGAGTAATATCATTATTCAAGATTTTGAAAGAAATATTTTAATTTCGTTGAAAAATCAACTTGAGTCTAAATGAGCAATTTCCAAATCACATCATTCCTTCTATTCATAAGTTTATCTGGGTTTTCTCAAACGCAAACAGACACTTTAAAACTAATCGAACAAAAATATGGTGAGCAATGGGGATTTTGCGATTGTGTGGTAAAAAATGATTCCATCAATAAAGCTTTCACAAATCCATTGACAGATGATGAATTTGATAAAATATCTGAACGATTTGACTATATTGAACTGCGATGTAAAGCTTTTTTATACTTTAATCAAGTGAAAACTCCTGAGCAAAGAGTCATACATCAACAAAAAGTAAATGAATGCTTAAAGGTGAATAATTAAACTCTTCGCATATTCCATGGAACAAAACGACCTTCTCGATTCTGAATCAATTTATCCAACTTCTGAAAAAACGGAAATTGCAACAGGGAAATTTAATGTATTAATTCCTAGTATGATTTTAGATCGATTTTCCTACTACGGTTTTAGAAGTTTGATTATTCTTTACGTCATAAAGGAATTTGATATAAATGATTCTGACGCATATTCCAAATTCGGACTATTCACCACATTGGTATATATTTTATCTGTATTGGGCGGCGTTCTAGGTGATTTCGTCCTAAAACTAAAATGGTCATTGATTGTCGGATCGGTTGTCGCGGCAATCGGAGCGGGAATTTGCGTATTTCCTTCTCTAGAACTCATTTATGTTGGTTGTATTTTGGTAATTATTGGTGCAAGTCTTTATAAACCGAATGTGATTTCATACGTCGCGCGTATTACGGGAGAAGATCTTAGACTACTCGATCAACGTTACCTCTTATTGTATTTGATGATAAATGTTGGATCATTTTTCGGAGTTCTTGTTCTCGGATTAGTCTCCGAATATTACGGTTATACAATTAGTTTTATTATAGTTGCGCTATCTTGGTTGTTAAGTGCTGTTTTACTTTATGTAATTAAAGGTAATTCGGAGAATGTGACTAAAAGACCGCTGCATCCGAAAATCGAACAGTTTCAAAAACCTAGCGGTAAGACCTTATTGTTATTTTTTGTTCCAACAATTGCATGTTTATTGTTCTGGTTAAGTTACGAGCATTTTTACCCACGATTTATCATTTCTTCATTTGAATTTATAAAAATGTCCGAATATGGATACCTTACGAGTAACTTACTATCTTCCATTGGAATGCTAGTCACATTTCCTCTAGCTCTTATTCTTTTATTCATCTTTCGTAACAACTGGTTTCACCCATTGCAGAAAATGGCAATCGGCATATTATTAATGGCAGTAACTTGGGGAATCTTCTACATTATTCCTCAAGCAAACGACTTCAATTCGGCATTGTTCATTGTAGTTTTGTCATCGATTTTATTAGGTATTGCTGAATTGTTTATTGGTCCAACAATACTAACGTTAATTGGTGCAATGACACCAGCGAAAATTCTTGGAACCATCACTGGAGTATATTTTTTAATTGTTGCACTGGGAAGCAGATTTATAGATGAACTTCTTAATTTCATTGATCCAAACTCAGGCACACTCTACTTGCCGTGGATATGTGTTTTATTGAGTTTTGTGTTGTTTATTCTACCTTACTTTTTAAAAAAGAACGAAATCGAATAATTTATAAAATGAACCAAGAAATCCACATATACAATAACAAACAAGCACCCACAGACATGCTCATCTGTGAGACATTGTCTAATTTCATTTGTGAACAACTTCCAGAAGCAGAGAATAAAATTTGGCACGGACACCCAGTTTGGTTTTTGGATGGAAACCCGATTGTAGGGTATGACAAACTCAAGGATGCTGTTCGTTTAATGTTTTGGAGTGGCGCTAGTTTTGAAGAAAGCGAATTGAAAATTGGAACGGGGAAATTTAAAGATGCTTCTATTCGCTACACGAATGTTCAGCAAATCAATTTAACTGATTTAGAACGTTGGATTGAAAAATCCAAAACCATTCAATGGGATTATAAAAACGTTGTGAAACGTAAGGGGGTATTGGAATGGATTGGGAAGTGAGGGATTGAGTTAAATTCAACTAATTCCTTATCTTTATCTTTCAAAATTGACTTACTCTATGATACGCTCACTTCTACTCTGCTTATTTCTGTATTCTACAACCTTATTTGCTCAAGAATCTGCTCCGTTTTGCGCTTCTGATGAAATGCATCAACACATTTTTACAAATTACCCTGAATATAATCCAGGAATAATTCGTGCGCACAATGAATTGCAAAGCTTTACAGAGAATTATATCAATACACCTCATGTAAAATCGGGAAACCCTTATATCATTCCTGTTGTTTTTCATGTTATACACGATAACGGCCCTGAGAATATTAATGATTCTCAAATTCTAGATGCGATCAAACAAGTAAACATCCAATACCGCTTACTGAATGCTGATACATCGGAGATTGTTACTGCTTTTAAAGCTCTCGCTGCAGACCCAGAAGTTGAATTGAGGTTGGCACAATTGGACCCGGATGGAAATTGTACAAGCGGAATAACGCGCACCGAATCAACATTGACGTATACAGGAAATCATGATGTAAAAGCATTGATTCAATGGCCACCTGATAAATATTTAAATGTGTACGTCTGTGATCAAGCGGCTGGACTTGCTGGGCACGCGCTTTTACCGTCAGCAGCGGATACAATTCCTCAATGGGATGGTATTGTTATGCAACACAGTTATGTTGGAACAGTTGGTACATCTGATTATTTTAGAAGAACCGTGTTGAGTCACGAAATTGGTCATTTTCTGAACTTACAGCATATTTGGGGTGGAAATAACGTTCCAAATTACTACTATTTACCCGTTGCACAAAGTGGAAATTGTGCATTTGACGACGATGTTGCCGATACGTCATTAACCATTGGTTGGCAATCGTGTAATCAAAGCGGTACGTCATGCAGCAGCTTGGACAATGTTCAAAATTATATGGATTACTCCTACTGTGCACGAATGTTTACCCAAGGACAAAAAGACAGAATGCACGCATGCCTTAATTCCACGATTGCAAATCGCAATAATTTGTGGTCTCCGACGAACTTAATTGCTACAGGAACTGACGATATTTCATTTCAATTGTGTACGGCCAATTTTGAAATTGACAAACGTATTATTTGTGCAGGAGAAACAATAAATTTAATCGACGTTTCAAGGCATGGCGTAACTGGAAG
Organism: uncultured Flavobacteriales bacterium; assembly: GCA_913059205.1. Taxonomy (GTDB): domain Bacteria; phylum Bacteroidota; class Bacteroidia; order Flavobacteriales_D; family Crocinitomicaceae; genus UBA4466. The sequence goes on along the minus strand of CAJXRM010000024.1, from coordinate 12,248 downwards.
AACTTGGACAATAAACGGTGGATCAGCAACATCTCTTTCTGATTCGTTGGTTTCGGTTACCTACAACACGCCTGGAACATACAGTATCACATTGTCTGTTACAAATGGTATTCAAACGATAGATACTACATTTACAGATGTTATTCAAGTATTGCCAGCAACTGGAACAAGTGAATATCTAGTCGAATCTTTTGAAGATCCAACGCATTTTGCAAACAATTGGTTAATTCTTGAAAGTGGAAATACGTATGATTGGGAGTTAAATGCAAACACAGGGTTCTCTAGTCAAAAATCGTTGTACATTAATAATTTTGATGCAACAACGACTGAAAAATATGAATTCATCAGTCATGCAGTTGATGCAAGTAATTTATCAGATATTGTCATTTCGTTTGATTATGCTTATTCCAAAAGTGCTCCAACTATTTTTGAGTCATTAAAAATAGCTGTATCCAATGACTGCGGCCAAAGTTGGCTCAATCGTAAAACCTTGTTGGGAGCTGGTTCATTAGTAACGTACGACACTGAATTAGCAATTCCATTTGTGCCAAATCAAAATGATCAATGGAAGAACGAACTAATTACGAACGTTCCAGCGGCTTATTTGACCGATAATCTAATGGTTAAATTTACGTTTGACGGTTGGGGATCGAATAACATTTATGTTGACAACATTCAAATCCTACATCCTGACATCCTAGAAATCGATTCTTATCTAGCGCAAACGACCAACATCTATCCGAATCCTACAACGAATCAATTCTTTATTGAAACCGGAAAAGGTGTTGTGATCGAATCGATTGAAATTCAACAAATAAATGGTCAGACCGTTCAGGTACATTCTGAATTCAACTCGGATAAATACCAAATAAATACAACGAATTTATCTTCCGGTATTTATTACTTAACCCTTAGTACCAACTACGGAAGAATCACAAAGAAATTTACAAAACAGTATTAATTCTATCGTTTTAAAAGCTTGTGAAACGAGGTATTCGTTGGATTATAAACAATCAACGTATACAGCCCATCTGCTGCATTTTCAAGGTGAACAACTACTCCATTTTCAATTTCATTCGATTTAAATGCAACGCTTCTTCCATTTACATCTCGCACTTCGATTTGTTCAATAGTTGAAAGACTATTAATTTGAAAAGACGAAGTAAACGGATTTGGATAAATAGAAACATCATTTAAATCATTTTCACTTAATCCTTGCGTTCCAACGTTAATGGTAAAAAAGGATGTGTCGTTTAAACAACCAGAATTCATAGCCACTAAATATCCATTGAAGACACCATTTGATGTGTACTCGTGCCACGGTTGACTATCTGTTGATGTTGTTCCATCGCCAAAATTCCAAAAATAACCAGTCGCGTTAACACTGCTATTTGAAAACGTTGCAATTGCATTTGGGAGCAATAAGTTTGAAGAACTAACATTTTGAATTGCCACAGGAGTCGATTCTACAATTACTTGAATTATTTGTCCCGTAGAATCAGTACCACTGCTGTTTGTAACGACTAATGAAACTGCATAATTCCCAGTTGAATTCGCAAACAAAAACGGATTTTCGGCACTCGAATTCGACAATCCACCTCCTGATGTTGACCATGCATAACTATCTGCAAATAATGAATTCGAATTCAATTGTATCGAATCACCCAGACAAATTGTAGTATTTTGCGCTGAAAAGTCAGCAGTTGGAACAGGAATCGAATTGCACGAGTACGTTGCTAAAAATCCTGGAGCCACGGTGGCACCATCTGAGGTAAACCGAAATGTTACCGCACCGGTTGATGTTGTAAAACTGCCTGGACTATTTAAACCTGTGAAGGGACTTCCTGGAATTTGTGGCGCTCCATCGTCTAAACCATCATAAATATACAAATAGTCGAAATTCGATTCAACATCAAAAAGAGTAAAGTCAACATCTATCGAAGTTGCGCCTGGTGGATCGATTGTCCACGTATAATCTTCATTGTTGTAGTAATTTCTTGTTGGCCCGCCAAAATCATGAATTTGATCGCTACACGGAATTTCGTAGCAATTTGTTAAATAGTCCGACATTGCTTGCCACAGTTGCGTGTAACCATTATCGTAGCCCAGCGCCCATATTCCAATTCCCGCTATATCTGTTCGTCTCACGTGTTCCAATCGTTTTTGCCAACTCGAATCCATCGATATTTGACATTGACGATTTCCACCGTCATTAAACGAAAAAACATTGGTATAACTATCTGGTTCCCACACATGGTTTGAAACAGCATAATTTCCAGAAGTATTGTTTTTTACATACGCATACGTGCGCGCCGTTCCACCTCCCGTTGTTGGCGCTGGTATACCAAGACTTGAAGTTGGCCACTCATATCCATAATTCGGCAATCCAAGTACCAATTTGTTTTTGGGACAACCTTTGTCTAAATAATACGTGATTGAACGAGACAAGGTGTAATTGTAATTACTTCCAAAATGATACAAAGGATCTGTTGGACCGGCATTTGAACTTCCCGAGTAATAATATCCATAACCCATGATGATGTAATGATCGACTGCAGGTTCCATTATGCTAAAGTCAAATACGTTATTCCAGTCAACAGCGTACAAAACAGTACTGACTTCTGAATTTGGGATAGCGCTGTGCATTTGATTACACAAATTCACCATGAAGTTGGCAAAATTGGTAGTTTGTGAGCTTGGTATGCCTTCAAAATCAATATTTACTCCGTGTGCACCACGCGAACTAACCAAGTTTATTAGATTCGTAATTAGCGTTTGCTGTGCTGTTGGACTTGCGAAAAATGTAGCATGTCCTGAAAAAAGCGTTACACATAAAGTTACTTTGGTATTTCCACTTGCCAATGCATCATTCACAGCCGCGCTTGTTGCCCAACCGTGCGTTGAATTTGGCTGACCGTCAGTTGCATTTACTTCGTAGCTAAAAAAAGACATATGCGACAATAAGTCCCATTGGTAATTTTGATAAGCAGTACCTCCCCAATACGGATGCCAACCGTAAACTATTTTCTCAAGATCACATGATGATTTGGGAAATGCAATTTTCTCTGTTGGTTCACTTTCGTAGAACGCAGCTTCAGTTTGACCTGAAGCGTTGTATTCATTCAATTGTATTTCATGAATGCTCTTTTGCTCGTGTTGGCTCAACGCGAAGACAGAAATTAGTGAAATCGTAAGCGTAAAGTAGATTTTAAACATAACTGTAAATTAGGTGGTTCAAAATTACTAATTCTAAGTGCATCAAGCAATTGGTTAAACTGAATATTTACTAATTCTACCACATTTCTTCGTTTTCATGTATACATTATATTTATTGTTCACAAAAAGAATCCGTATATTTGCGCCACCAATTAAAAATGGGATTACAATTTTAACTGAACTATGACCGAAAAAGAACGATTTGAACTCGAGTTTTTATTAAAAACATCTCCAAAAGTATTGGACAATATGATTTCTACACCAAGCGGTTTAAGCGAATGGTTTGCTGAGGACGTCAACATCAAAGATGAAGTCTATACATTTATATGGGATGGCAGCGAAGAGGAAGCTCGATTAGTTAGCAAAAAAGCAAATTCGAAAATAAAATTTCAATGGGTTGAAGATGAAGAAGACGGTCTAGATACCTATTTTGAATTGCGCTACGAAATCGATCCAATGACAAAAATGGTTGTTCTTACTGTTACAGACTTCGCTGAGTCAGACGAAATTGAAGAGTCTAAACGCTTTTGGGAAAATCAAATTGGTGAATTAAAACGAACTTTAGGAGCATAATTATACCATTTCCCACTCTTTTACGTTTACACTTTTGGAAGAATTTTATTAATATACATTCCATTGAAACGACTCTTTTTTTTTAGCATCAAATCGTTTATCGGACCGTTCATCGTTACGTTTGCTATTTCCATGTTTATTCTGGTCATGCAGTTCTTTTGGAAATACATTGATGATTTAATGGGAAAGGGCTTGTCTATATTTGTAGTGACAGAGTTGCTTTTTTATGTTTCTGCCAGTTTGATTCCTCTTGCTCTACCATTGGCAATTTTGCTTTCTTCGATAATGACCTTAGGCAATTTGGCCGAAAACAATGAATTGACCGCTTTAAAATCTAGCGGACTTTCACTTTATAGAATTATTCGACCGTTGACATCAATTGTACTTGTCATCGCCTTATGCACATTCTTGTTCGCGAATTACGTCATACCGGTCGCTAATTTAAAATGGCATTCCTTAATTTACGATATTCAAAACACAAAAGTTGCCACAATTATCACTCCTGGAGCGTATAGTCGTGAACTAGAAGGTTATGCTATTAAAGTAGACAGCGGAACTGGGAATGAGTTTGAAGGCGTTTTAATCCATGATCATACGGATCCAAGAGAAGTCAAAACGATTCGTGCTAAATATGGCAAAATCTATAAATCTGAAAACGGAAAGGACCTGTTCTTTGAATTAAAAGACGGTTCAATAATGGAAGAACTTGCGACAACTGCCCCGACATACAGTAATGACGGTGTTGCTCATAGTCCCAACAGCAATCGCCCTTCCAGAAGATCAACATTCGCTCAGGCAACTTATAAAATTGACCTTTCTGGTTTTGACTTGAGTCGTAGTCAAGAAGATTTATTCAAAGACAAATATGAAATGTTGAATGTCTTTCAAATCAACCATGCTTTAGATTCTATTCGCGACAACAGCGCAGCTATTGTAAACAACTTTCTGCTCAGCATAAAAAATGATCATCCGTATTTCATGGCTAAAAACTTTGCGCTATCTAGTAAAGACAAAGATGAAGCGCATTCGGTACACGCTCCTGACACAACCATTCTTTTCTCCAAATTGTCGACTGAACAAAAGATTGCTGCCATTTCTTCAGCTCAAACCAGGCTAAGAAATAAAACCAAAAACATTGATTCCCAAATCGAATTCCTCAATGTTCTGCATAGAAATATTGATAAGTACTTGTTGGAATTTCATCGGAAATTTGCCTTGACATTTGCCATTATAATTCTGTTCTTCGTTGGTGCGCCATTGGGCGCGATTGTTCGAAAAGGTGGTTTCGGCGCGCCTGTTGTAATTGCAGCTTTGCTCTTTATGATATACTTCGTTCTAATTTCTGTTGGGGATAATCTCGCTCGAAATGAAACGTTAAGTCCTTTCATGGGAATGTGGTTTCCTTCTATGACGCTCACACCAATTGCAATCTGGCTAATGCGTGCAGCAGCGGCCGACAGACCGGTATTTAGCTTTCCATTGATTAAAGGACTTTTTAAACGTAAATCGTGAGAATACTTTACATCTCACATAAACCCATTTACCCCAAACTGGATGGTGGTTGCGTGGCAATGGCAAATTTCCTTGATATACTGCTAAGCCAAAACCACGAAGTAAAACACCTCGCCATCGGAACGAATAAGCATGCGTTTAACAGACAAAACTACCCTTCAGATATTGCTGATAAGACAGGTGTTGAATCCATTTTCATCAACACAGACATCAATTCAATAAAGGCAATAAAAAGCCTGTTCTCGCATAAATCGTACAACGTTGATCGCTTTTACAGCGAAGAAATGAACGCGAAAATCTGTGCAAATTTAAATTCTTTAGAATTTGACGCCGTTATTCTCGAAAGTCTCTTCTCAACACCGTATATTGATTCGATTAGAAAACACTTTAATGGAAAAATATACCTGCGTGCGCATAACGTTGAATTCCATATCTGGGAGGACTTAACAACTAACTGTTCCAATTGGTTAAAAAAAGCATATTTAAAAAAGTTAACCAAGGATTTAAAACAGTACGAACTTACAACTATTCAGCAATTGGATGGAATTATGACCATTTCAGAAGCCGATGAACTGTTTTTGAAGAATGCAACAACAATTCCCGTAAAAACTATACCTTTTAGCGTAACCACGAACGAAACAGTAAAGAACGATTACAGCAGCTCGAACCTATTTCATTTGGGCGGTTTGGATTGGGAACCGAATCGGCAAGCGGTGGAGCGCTTAGTGCGATTATTCCCTTCGATTAAAGCACAACTTCCAACAATTGACCTTTCGCTTATTGGAAAGGGAACTGATAAACTGCAGATCAATACTACTTCAATTCACACGAAAGGATTTGTTAACGAATTGGATGAATTTGTGATAAACTCTGGTGTTTTAGTCTCTCCAATCTCTTCAGGATCAGGTATTCGAATAAAAATTCTTGAAATGATGGGAATTGGAATCCCGGTAATCACCTCAAAAAAAGGAGCGCAAGGCATCAAACACGAAGGAAAGAAATGTATTTTTATCGCTGAAACCGATAACGAATTCATTGAAGCGTGTGTAAGCCTTTCCGAAGACCATGCTCTGCGCAAAGAACTTGGAACAAATGCAAAAAATTATATCTCAACATATCACTCACCTGAGACTGTTGCGAAGCACTTAGATGAATTCCTCCAATCCACATAAAGAACAATTGCTGATGATTGTATCGCGCTTTCCTTATCCATTGGATAAAGGAGATAAATTACGTGCGTATTATCAATTGAGGGAATTAAGCAAAACACACTGCGTTACTCTTGTAGCTTTAACGGATGTCAAAGTGGATGGTACTGCCCTAAAACACGTAGAAGAATTTTGTGAGCAGCTGCGAATTATTCCCTTGACACAACTTTCGAAAATTAGCCAAATGGCGCTCTGCATCTTTTCGAACTTGCCCTTTCAAGTCGGATATTTTTACAGCAACAGAGCGAATAGAATTATTAAACAATTGATTAAAGAGAATGACTTTAAAATAGTTTACAATCAATTAATTAGAACTGCTGAATACACAAAAAACATTCACCATGTCCCGAAAGTAATTGACTACATGGATGCGTTGAGTATGGGGATAAAACGGCGCATTGAATTACAACCTTTATACAAGAAATGGTTATTTAAATCCGAAGCCAGACGACTTGTGAAATACGAAAGGGAGATCTTTGATTATTTTGAGCATGCGACCATCATAAGCGAGCAAGACAAAAAATTGATTCAACATCCAGATGCGAGGCACATTGCGTGTATTCCAAATGGAATTGACGAATCCTTTTTCAATTACCCTTCTCAACAAAAAGACGTTGAACTTGTATTCACAGGAAATTTGAGTTATCCACCAAACATTGAGGCCTCAAAGTATTTGGTAGAACAACTTCTTCCTTCTTTTCCTGGATGCAAACTGCTCATTTCAGGATCATCCCCAGCTCCCGCGGTAAAAGAATTGGCCAATTCAACAGTAGAACTTACCGGATGGGTAGATGACATTCGTAGCTCCTATGCCCGAGGAAAACTGTTTGTTGCACCAATGTTCATTGGAACGGGTATGCAGAATAAATTACTGGAAGCAATGGCAATGGGACTTCCGTGCATCACCACTTCCCTAGCCAATGATGCAATTAAGGGAATTCACGGAACCCATATTTTTGTTGCGGATACAAGGGATGAATTCATCCAAACGATTCAAGAGCTGCTCGAAAATGAAGAATTGAGAACAGAAATAGGTCAAAACGCAAAGGATTATGTTCAACAGAATTTTAGTTGGGAGGTTTCGACTAGGAAATTGGTAGGGTTGTTTCACTGAATTGATTGATAGGTACCATAAAAAAAGCGTAAACAATTAAGTTTACGCCTTTCACTTTGGTTGCCGTTAGCTAGTTTAGAATACTTTTTCTATTCTAACTGCATTGTTTGATGCAAATTGGTAAAATATTCCGTTGATTTCTTGAAGGAATTCTATTCCCACAAAAGTAAACAATGAAACGTCTGCATCTAGGGTTGGAGCACCTGGAAGATCAGTTGTTAAAGTGATACCTCCTACTTGCGCACTATTTAAGGATAACTCCGTTGTACTTGAAACTGCAAACAAACCATGTTGACCAGCATTGAGCGGTTTGTATTTGGCTTTGACTCCTTGCGGTTCAAAGTTGGATACGCTTAATGCTGCCGTATGTATTTTGTAGTGCGTTGCTCCTTCTGGGATTAACAGGTAATCTGTTGGAAGGAACTCTGCAATTGACACTACGGCTTGGTTGCGCTCAGGGTTAGTTGCTACTCCCATACTTGCATATAGGATTTCACTTACTTTAGACTTTACGTTTAACTCGTACCCATTTAACTCTTCTTGATTGAGCGAGAATTCGACTGCTCTTTTACCTCTTACGCCTGTTCCTGTGTTGATCATCAAACGGATGATACTGGTTAGGCGTACATGAAGGTTTTTCTCAAAAAGGCTTCGTAAGGGGATTAGGTACTCGCGTATATTTTTGGATACGCTTGCTGCACCTCCGAATTCTGCCATGTTTTCCCGGGTGCGTTTGAACGCTGGGTCTTTTTTGATTCTGTCTTTAGAAACGCCTGACTTTAATCCTACGTATGCGTTTCCATCTTTGTTAAAGAACTGGAGGTCTCCTACCTTCCCAGAAATCTTTATTAGGCCGATATTTTTTGCCATGACTTTTAGTTTTGTGGCCGCGTCACAGGCATTAATTGATCGGACTAATGCGGGTAACTACGACCGGGTTAGTAAATAATTGCTGCCCGGACAGCTCGAGTACTCATACTCGGATTCATTCGTGTTTTCCATTGTGTTTTTTTTTAATTAATAGAAATTTGAATTAAAAGGTCGAAAACCAACATCGTGCCAAAGTGTTATGCGTGCATATATTTTAACAGATTTTAAGAAAAGTGGGACTATAGGCTGGTTGTATGGGATCTATATGGGAGTAGTATGGGAGACGTGCGCACTTCGACAAGCTCACTTCGACCACTTCGACTCCGCTCAGTGACCTCAGTGACCTCAGTGACCTCAGTGTCCTTTGGAAGAGTAATATCTCGCGATAGAATCGCGCGGTAGCTGAGGAACACATACTTTCCATCCGATAGAAGCATGCAGAATTATTTTACTACTTAAAGTCTCTTACTTTTTTTACCTGCGGTTCTGCTTCGCGGTCAGGAGCTGAAAAAAAAGAGAACACACTGCGTTCGAAGACTAAGCGATAGCGCCAGGAGCAAAAAAGAGCCCTTGCGCTTGCATTGCGAAATGCAGCGAACTTTTTGAAAGCTGATCGTGTCATTGATCTCCTCTTGCTTCGGAGCTTACTCCACTATTAGCACCTTTCAATTCACTCTGTTTTTTTCTAATGCTAGGCGAAATCTCCCTTCGACGGGCTCAGTTGCGGTGGGAGTCATTTCATGTAATCTTGCCATTTGACGAGAACGTATTTGGCCTTGTTGTTTTCTTGTTTTTCGAGGAATCCGAATTCGTAACAGAATAGATATACTTCTCCTTTAGTGTTTTTCCAGTAATGGGTGAAATATTTCGGGTTAAAGCCTTCTGCTAAAAGTTCTTCTTTTCGAACTACTGCCTTCCCTGCTTTGTTGAATAACTTTAATAATCTCCGATTGGTTTTTAATTGTTTGTCTATCGATTCAAATATGGATTTCTTCTCCCCTTGCTTTTTTTTGTAGTGGAAAGAGGATTTGCAATATGCATCGCAAAATACTTTGTCTGCTCTGCCAATTAACTCCTTTTTACAATTCAAACATGCGCCCATAAGTGTAGTATTAAACGTATAATATACGTATAAATGTACGGTTAAATAATTAAATAACAATAAGGTATGTATACTATTGTCGAAATATTAAATTAACCAACATGTTACCACGAATTACACTGGAAAAAAATAATGGACTAGGGATGTCATTTCTATTTTTAAAATTTGGGTATAACCCAGAGCTAATTGAAGTTACAAAATCATTCAAAGGAATTATTTGGAACGAAAAAGAAAGTGCTTGGCAGCTCGCCTATCAAAATGGAATAATTAATCAATTATTGGCTCATTATAAAGGCATCGCATTTATAGACTACCGACAATTGTTTCAAAATTCTAATCAAGTAAAAACACCAAAAAAAAGTACTCCGAAGCCAGTTTTACCAGCATTGACTGATCTTTCCAAAGAAAGTATTATTGATTTTAAGAGCCACATGGAACAATTGAGGTACAGTGAAAATACCATCCAGACATATACTGAAGCATTGAGCATTTTTATTAGGTATCTGAACAATAAACCTTTAGTACAAGTTTCTCAAAATGACATTGAAGTGTTTAATTCGGAGTACATTATCAAATACAATTTCTCATCTTCTTATCAAAATCAAGTCATCAATGCTATAAAGTTGTATTTTTCGAAAAGACGTTCAGTTTATTTAAATACAGACGAATTAGAAAGACCACGTAAGGAATTTAAATTACCCATTGTTTTTAGTTTAAATGAAATTGAAAGTCTATTGAACTCTGTTAATAACATAAAACATAAGACCATGCTAGCCCTCATTTATTCATGTGGATTGCGCTGTGGAGAGTTAATTAATTTAAAAATTAATTGTATTGATTCAAACAGGATGACGATACATTTACAAGGTGCGAAGGGCAAGAAAGACAGAATTGTTCCACTAGCTCCTTCAGCATTAGAAATTCTGCGTGAATATTACAAACAATATAAACCAAAAATATATTTATTTAACGGCGAAGGTTCGCTACAATATTCAGCGACTAGTCTTCAAAACGTTTTTAGAAAAGCTAAAAAGAAAGCCAATATTCACAAAAAAGCATCCTTACATACTTTGCGACATTCCTATGCAACACATTTATTAGAGAGTGGCGTTAATTTGAGGTACATTCAAGAATTGTTAGGCCATAACAGTCCTAAAACAACTCAAATCTATACTCATGTAAGTAGTGAAGAATGCAGAAAAGTAACAAGTCCGCTAGAAAAAATAAACCTTCACAAAAATCACGAAAAATGAAAATATGTGGTTATTATACGCCCGAACTAGTTGTATAATAACCACAAAAATGTATATTAGTGGTGCATATAAACAAGTTATGTGCAACCCTAAAAGACGACAGTGCTAACATTAAACATTTAATAAATGGACAGAAAAGATTTTCTAAAAACAGGACTGATACTTGGCGGAGCGACACTTGTTCCAACCGCTTCAGCATTTGCACAAAATTTGACTGAAAACAATATTGACAAGTTGGTTGATAAGGACGGCAATTTCATTCATCAACCGTTGGTTTATGCAAATAATCACTTGGAGCCATATATGGACGAAGAAACTTTGCACTTGCATTATACCTTTCATCACGGTGGAGCCGTAAAAGGTGCAAACAAAGACCAACAAATGATTAAAAAAGCATTTGACGACAACAACCTTGAAACCGTTGACTTTTGGACAAAGAAATTGGCTTATCACCTTTCGTCACACATTCTTCACTCCATATTTTGGACTAACTTGACTAACAAAAAGAGTGACCCTAAAGGCGACTTGCTCAAACGCATTGAAAAGGATTTCGGTAGTTACGACAAACTGAAAATGTATCTTGCCAAAACTTCCAAAGACGTTGACGGCAACGGTTGGGGAATTTTGGGTTATCAACCATATACCGACAAACTGACAATCTTACAATGTGAGAATCACGAAAAATTGACCCAATGGGGAGTTATTCCTTTGCTTGTCATTGATGTTTGGGAACATTCCTATTACCTAAAATACAAAAACAAAAGGGCAGACTTTGTGGACAATCTTTTTAATATTATCAATTGGGACAATGCCGCACAACGTTTAGATAATGCATTGAAATTGACGAAATGAAAGAGAAACCAACATTCAAAGAAGCATTAAAGTTTTGGACTAAACTTGGCTTCATTAGTTTTGGTGGCCCTGCTGGGCAAGTTGCCATTATGCACGAATACCTCGTTGAGAAAAAGAAATGGGTAAGTGATAGTAAATTTCTGCACGCTTTGAATTATTGTATGATTCTACCTGGACCAGAAGCACAACAATTGGCAGCCTATATCGGTTGGCTACTTCACGGTGTTCGGGGTGGACTGGTAGCAGGAATTTTGTTTGTACTACCTTCAATGTTCATACTTCTCGGACTGAGTATGATTTATGTTTCATACGGAAATATTCCTTGGATTTATGCAATGTTCAACGGACTTAAACCCGCAGTGATAGCAATTGTAATACTTGCACTTATCAAAATTGGAAAGAAATCATTATTAAGTCCGTTCCACTATTTTGTTGCTTTGGTGGCATTTATTTGTATCTTTTTTTTCAATATTCCATTTCCACTGATCATACTTGGTGCAATTATACCTGTCTCTTATACACATCTCCGAGCCCACGAGACAGGCAGA
>CAJXRM010000023.1 GCA_913059205.1 uncultured Flavobacteriales bacterium | reverse complement strand
TCTACACAGAGTAGATCGTCGGCAGCGTCAGATGTGTATAAGAGACAGGATTAAATCAGCTAAGTTTAAATTATCACAACACAACATACAAGGTACAAAAAGTACACTTTCAATTTTTCAAGTAGCTTCATTAATGGATCTAGTGAAAGGTGAGGTGAGTGCGGATAACCAAAATTCTCAAAATTCATTTCTTTTAAACTAAACAGTTTAAGTTAAATATATTCAAGTCGTTCATGAAAGTGAGCGACTTTTCTTTTTTTGTCTTGTAAATTTTGATTACTATTGTAAATAAATTACCTGTTTACAAATGTTAATTCAAGATAGAATTCAATTAATTATTAAAGCAAATAATGAAAGTCCTTCTTCATTTGCGGATAAAGTCGGAATCAAACGATCGAATTTGTCTCATGTGTTGAGTGGGAGAAACAATCCAAGCCTTGATTTTCTCGCTAAGGTAATTAACACTTATCCTAACGTAAATGCGTCGTGGTTACTGACCGGAGCGACAAGAGAAGGAGGTTTTAAAGAGGAGGTTTCTACAGAAACGAATAAAATTACAAAGACCCTTTCAAGTGAAAACGATATAGAACGGATTGTTGTGTTTTTTTCTGATAAAACGTTTAAAGAGTACCGTTCTAGTGAGCTATAACTCCGCTTGCAATCAATTCTTCACCATCATAAATTGCAGCAAACTGTCCTGGTGTAATCCCTCGTTGCTTTTCTTTAAAAAGAATATAAATACCATCATTTTTCACATGTATACTTCCTTGTTGTAGTGCTTGACGATACCTTATTCTAATACTGTAAGTACAGTTGTCTAAATTGTTAATATCAAACATGTTAGACACAAAATGAAAATCCTTGTTTTCAATTTTTAAAGCGTATTTATTCAGTCCTGGATGTTCGTCTGTTTGTCCAGAATAAACGATGTTTGAATTTACATCCGTTCCAATTACAAAAGATGGTTTCGGTCGTCCTCCAATATGTAAGCCTCTGCGCTGTCCAATGGTGTAGTAGTGTGCTCCTTGATGCGATGCTACAACAGTTCCCATGTCTTTTGTGTAGCTAAATGGTTCTGCTAGTAATTGTACATTTTCAATGGTTGGAGAGATTGATTCGTATTTAATGAATTCTTGATTATTTTCAGGTATTTCAATCACTTCTCCTTTAATTGGCTCTAATTTCTGTTGTAGAAAGGTTGGTAGACTTATTTTTCCGACGAAGCATAGACCTTGAGAGTCTTTCTTGTCAGCCGTATGCAAGCCACCTTGCTCTGCAATTTCTCGCACTTCAGATTTTAGTAATTCTCCAATAGGGAATAATGCTTTTGCCAATTGATCTTGGCTTAGCTGGCATAAGAAGTACGATTGGTCCTTTTCTGGATCTTTTCCACTTAAAAGACCGAAACTTCCATCAGGGTGTTTTATTTTACGACAATAATGTCCTGTGGCTACATAGTCGGCACCTAACTCTAGTGCTGCTTTTAAGAAAACATCAAATTTAATCTCTCTATTGCAAAGCACATCTGGATTTGGTGTCCGTCCGTTTTTGTATTCATCAAACATATAATCAACAATACGTTCTTTGTATTCGGAGCTTAAGTCAATGACTTGAAAAGGGATATCGAGTTGCTGTGCAATAAGTAGTGCGTCGTTTGAATCATCTATCCACGGACAATCATCAGAGATAGTAACTGTTTCGTCGTGCCAGTTGCGCATAAACATACCTATAACTTCATATCCTTGCTCTTTGAGCAACAATGCCGTAACACTTGAGTCAACTCCGCCTGATAAACCAACAACTACTCGTTTCATGTTGCAAAATTACGACAAATTCGAATTTAAACAAGGTGTTTAATTTGTTACATATGTAATTTACATTTGTAACGGGCACCTTTAACAATTGTTTTGTTTTTTGATAAATAATTGAGGTACTATTTTTGTATTTTCGTTGAAGTGAAAAGTAAATATTTAATAGCGTTGTTTCTTGGGACTGGAGGTTCTCTGTTCAGTCAGGATTGTGAAAACATATTGTTTTCAGGTAAAGTTGTTGATTCATTGCGTCCTCAATCATTTTATAACCTGATGATTGTTAATCGATCAACAGGAAAAGGTGTGTTTGGTCAGCCGAATGGAACTTTTTCAGTTTACGCTTCTCAAGGTGATACAATCGCCTTGTCTGTAAGAGGATATCCATATGTAACTGTTGTTGTGCAGGGAGATGAGGAATGTAGACATGTTGGTAAGTATTATGTTGAGAATAAAATACAAGATATCGCGGAGGTGGTAGTTCACCCTTTAAAATCATTGGAACAGATAAAGGAAGAGCGTTCTTCTTTAGCTTTAAGGGAAACTCGTATGGTGACAGGTATCGAGGTGCTTCAGAGTCCGATAACAGCTTTGTATCAAGCGTTTTCTAAAAAGGAGAAGGCGAAGAGATGGGTGGCGGAACAAGAGCATTTGGATAGTCAAAGAAATGTCTTAAAGGAATTGTTGCGTACGTATGTAGCGTATGAAGTAATTGAATTAACTGACGAGGAGTTTGATGAATTTATTGCATTCTTGAATATGGATGAGACCTTTTTGAAGACAGCATCTGAAATGGAGTTGATTACTTTTATTCAAGACAAATTCGATCATTATCAATGGATGAAGGTTAAAAACAGAGACTTTCGAGATGTTGAGAATAAGAACTAAAGCTTAATAATTAAAAAGTAAAAAAAAAGCGTCCAACAAAGTTGGACGCTTTTTTTTTGTTACTAAGCTCTAGTTAGTTTCCTAATTCCTTCAGTCTTTTGTCTCTTTGCATTGGGTTTTCCCTAGTTTGAGAACTTTTGAATAATTCAAATCGTGTGCTTGCTTTTGTTGAAGGCCAGCTATTGTTGTTTAAATCTGTATCAGCGGTCTCTAAGAATGGGTCTAAACGAATGGAAGTAGCTTTCTTATCGAATATGAAAACTTTAGATACTTTTTCTTCATGTATTTTCCATATTTCAGCAGGAATGCGAATTACTTCGGTTGAATTGTCCTCAAATGTAAATTGAAGAATTAGTGGCATTGGGATTCCGCCAATGTTGCTAAAGTGGATTTCATAGAATTGCTTCCCAGAGTTTAAGAGCGTTAGCTCTTCAGGTGAAAGTCCTGACTTGAGTTTCTCGTAGTCTTGTATGTCAATTGCGTCTACTGCGTATTTGTCATGTTTCGCGTAGAAATCATCAATATCACCATCTTTTTCGTTAATGGTCTCCTTGATTAGCTCTTTGTTTCTTGTGTCTCCAATGAATTGGTCTTTTTTTGCATCTGCTTCTTTTGATGCAGCCTTTTCAATTTCAGGATTCATAGTGTTCAACTCGAAACTATTTACGGCGTCCATACTAATATCAACGTGGTCAGTTGTGTAGAACCAAGCGCGCCAGAACCAGTCTAAATCAACAGCCGAAGCATCTTCCATAGTTCTGAATAAATCTGCAGGTGTTGGGTGTTTAAACTTCCATCTTTCACAATAGATCTTGAATGCATAGTCAAACAACTCTCTGCCCATTACAGTCTCACGTAAAATATTTAACGCAGTCGCTGGTTTTCCATAGGCATTGTTTCCGAATTGCCAAATCGACTCAGAGTTCGTCATAATTGGAGAGATTCGTTTTTTGTCACCTCGCATATAATCTGCAATTAGGTATGCAGGACCTCTTCTAGATGGATAGCCTCGTTCCCATTCTTGCTCCGTCAAGTATTGAACAAAAGTATTTAGTCCTTCATCCATCCACGACCATTGGCGTTCATCGGAATTTATTATCATAGGGAAGAAGTTGTGTCCAACTTCATGGATAATAACGCCCCACATTCCATATTTGGTGTTTTCTGAATATGTTCCATCTGCTTCAGGTCTTCCTCCATTGAAACAAATCATTGGATATTCCATTCCAATCCATTTTGAATGAACTGAAATTGCGACTGGATAAGGATAATCTACTGTATATTTTGAATACGTTTTTACGGTGTGAGCCACCAATTTTGTTGAATACCTTTCCCATAAAGGATTTCCTTCTTTTGGGTAATAGGACATTGCCATAATGTTTTTGCCTCCAACCTTAACGTTTTGAGCGTCCCAAATAAATTTTCTTGACGACGCAAACGCAAAGTCTCGAACATTGGTGGCTTTAAATGTCCACGTTTTAAGTGCTTTTTCTTTCTTTTTTTCTGCCGCTTCAGCCTCTGCTTGAGTTACAATTAAAACTGGTGTATCAGATGTGCTTGCTTTTTTGAATCTGTTGCGTTGTTCTGCGGTTAATACAGTGTTGGCATTTTGAAGTTCGCCAGTGGCTCCAACAATATGGTCAGAAGGAACTGTAATGTTTACTTCGTAATCACCAAAAGGCAACGCAAATTCGCCACGACCTAAGAATTGTTTGTTTTGCCACCCCTCAACATCGTTGTAAACACACATTCTTGGGAACCATTGAGCTATAGTGTAAAGGTAATTATCTTCCTCTTCGAAGTGTTCATAGCCGCTTCGCCCACCAACTTTCATTCTGTCATTAATGTTGTACCACCACTTGATTTTGAATGAGATAGATGTATTTGATTTAAGTGGTTGTTCAAGATTAATGCGAAGCATTGTTTTGTTAATTGCATAGCTCATATTTTTTCCAGAACTCGAAGTCACTTCTTCTATCTTAAATCCACCATCATAGTCAAAGAACTTTTTGTTGATGTCACCAATTGATCTGAAATCTTCCATTTTTTCTACCTCAATTAGCTTCGTATCTGAGTTTTCGTCGTAAATATTTTGATCCAATTGTATCCACAGGTATTCGAGTTGATCAGGAGAATTATTTGTGTAGGTGATAGTTTCAACACCTGTCAATCGTTGATTTTGATCGTTAATTGTAACGTCAATTTTATAATCGGCTTTTTGCTGGTAATAATTGTGACCAGGCGCTCCAGCAGCATTTCTATATTCATTTGGTGTAGGTAGCTCTTCACCTAACTGTGCAAATTTATTTTTCTGAGCAAGAGAACATACTGGAACAAGAAGGGCAATACAAAGTAGTTTTTTCATAATCTAGTTTAATGTAATCGTTTTAATGTGATCATTTTGTAAAAAGTCTGTAGTATAACTTTTGGATCGGTAGTAGAGAGTTATTTTATTCTGTTGCCGGCTATATTCATCCATCAACACGTTATTTTTAAGGGTTATAGTGGGTGTGATTTCTATTGGTTCTGACTCAAAATAAAAATTCGTAATTCCGTTTAGACTTGATTCATAACCAATTAAATGAAGGATGCAATTCGCCTTTTCTGTTCTCAATTGAAAATGATTGGAAAAATAATCTGAAATTAATTGATCAATAATTGAGTCTTTACTTTTTAAACTTAGATCAATTCTCTGATTAGTTCTTTTTTCATAGAGTTTCTCTAAATCATGCGTCGTTGCTGTAATAGTTATTTCAAATTTTCGTGTCACATCGTTGTATTCCATCTCAGCAAATGAGAAAAAATATTCATGAGCGCTAGAGGCAAAAGAATGTAAAGTAATAAACAGAATCCCGATTACTGTTTTCATTTATAGTTTATTTAGCACGCTAAAATAACAATAATAATAGGATTTAAGATGAAAAAATAGGTGAGTGGTTGTCATGAGTTATGATAGGTTTATGAATAGTATTTTTATCTTTGTTTCTATTCATTTAAGGTAACCCTATGACGTTCAGACAATTTGATTTAACAACAAGATTAACGGCCTTTGGGATTTTACTATTTGTTGTTGCTCAATGTTATTTCGGATTTTCCGAACGTGCTATTTCTTGGGATTCCTTTGGATATTATTTATACCTACCTTATACGTTTATCTATAATGATTTAAGTTTTTCAGATTTGAGTCATGTTCAAAGTATGGCCAATTTATACGAAAGTACGGATACGTTATATCAATTGACTTATGTGCCAAATGGAAACCATGTAATTAAATATCCTGTTGGAATGGCCATTCTAATAGCGCCTTTCTTTTTTATTGGTCATTTATTAGCCTTTTTATTGGGGTATCCAGCCGATGGATTCTCAGCTCCCTATGATTGTATGGTTTCAGTTGGAAATCTGGTCTACGTAATTATTGGACTTATTTTTATTAGAAAAGTTTTACTTCATTTTTTTTCACCGAGGATAACACTTATTGTGCTATTTGGCGTGGTAATCGGAACAAATTACTTGTACATGGCGACAACCGGTGCAGGAAATTCCCACGTTCCGTTGTTTACACTGCACGCGCTTGCGTTATATTTAACGATAAAATGGCATATAGCTCCAACGATAAAAAATAGTTTAATGTTTGGTGCCGTGGTCGGTTTGATGATTATTACCCGACCAACCGAAATTTTATTCTTGGTAATTCCCTTGTTTTGGGGTGTAAAATCGATCAAAGGCTTTTTTCTAAAATACTACGACTTAATTACTAAAAATTCGTTGAGTTTAATTGTGTTCTCTGCTGTTATTATTGCGATTGGATTTATTCAACTTTTTTATTGGAAGAAGATAACAGGAGAATGGTTGTTTTATAGCTATGACAATGCAGGTGAAGGATTTGATTTTGTTCATCCTTATTTAAAAGAGTTTTTGTTTAGCTACAGAAAAGGATGGTTTTTATATACACCTATTATGCTATTAGCGACAATTGGATTGGTTTGCACTTTGTTTAAAAAGTATGTGTTTGGAATTTCAATTCTTTTATTTGTTGGTTTAAATATTTGGGTGCTTTCATCATGGTCGTGTTGGTGGTATGCTGGAAGTTATAGTCAAAGAAGTGTTGTACAATCATATCCTGAGATGGCTCTCGCGCTAGGAGCGATTTTGACGTTTGGAGCAAATTATTTATGGTTGAGAATTGTGCTGTATACCTCAGTTGCTCTAATGATTCTATTGAATTTATTTCAAACGTGGCAATTTGATGAGCGCATAATCAATGGCTCGCGAATGAGTAAGGAATATTACTGGAAGGTTTTTGGAAAAACGTCTGTGCCAAATGGAGCAGAAAGTTTATTGATGATTAACCGTCCTTCCGTTCAAAAAACTACGCCTGAAGATATTTCTCAGTACAAAAAAGTGAAGTCGATTTTTACTAAAAAGGAAGTCGTATTTTCTGAGGATCAAGAATTTGTAGATTTTGAACGATTTGAATACTATAAATTGACGAATGAAGATCACGGTTGGATTAAATTGAGTGGTAAAAGTACCGTGAATCATCGTGGTAGTGACGAAGATTTTTTGATGGTAACCTGTTTTACTCACTTAATTGAACAAGACGAAAAATACAGTTATGTCACTTGGAGTCCAACGGAAATGCCTAATTATTCTAAGGATTCTGTTACGAACTATTTTGAATTTTGGTACTTAACGCCTGAGGTAAGAAGTGTTGATGATAAATTTTTATTTGAGATTTGGAATCGAGCAAAAAGTAATGTTAAAATTGAAGATTTAAGATTAGAAATATTCACGAAGAAATAATATCTTTACCGCCCTATGAGTGAAATTAAAAAACTTTCTATTGTCATTCCAGCATACAATGAAGCGAAGACAATACATTTAATTTTAAATAAGATTAAAGCCGTTCAGTTGGCGAATAATATCGAGAAGGAATTAATCATTGTGAACGATGCTTCATCTGATGGTACAGACGTTACAATTGAAAAATACATTTCAGAGAATTCAGAAATGAATATCAGATTGTTTAACCAACCTGTAAATATGGGGAAGGGGGCAGCGCTTCATAAAGGGATTGAATTGGCGACTGGAGAGTACTTGATAATTCAAGATGCTGATTTAGAATATGACCCGGAAGAATACAACCGCATATTGAAACCTGTTTTGGTTGGACAAGCGGATGTAGTTTATGGTTCACGATTCATAGGTGGGAACCCGCATCGTATTTTGTTTTTCTGGCATTCAATTGGAAATCGTTTTTTAACGCGTTTATCAAACATGTTCACAAATTTGAATTTGACGGATATGGAAACATGTTATAAGTTGATTGAAACAAAAACAGCTCAATCGTTAAATTTAAAAGAGAATAGATTCGGTTTTGAACCTGAAATAACAGCAAAATTATCTCGTGTTCCTAAAATTAGAATTTACGAGGTGGGAATTTCTTATTATGGTAGAACATATGAAGAAGGGAAGAAAATCGGATGGAAAGACGGATTTAGAGCAATCTATTGTATTATAAAATACAACTGGTTTAGTCGAAAATAATTGATTTAAATATTAAAAAGCGAGAAGTTTATCTTCTCGCTTTTTTTATGCAATTATTCTTGATACACAATGCAATTAATATTCATTCCTGCGCCAACCGATGCAAGTAGAATTTTATCCCCTGGATTTAATTGGTGCTTAGCAAGCTCACCTTGTTTGATTAAATCGTATAATGTTGGAACCGTAGCCACAGAACTGTTACCCAATCTTTCGATAATCATTGGCATAATGTTTTCAGGAACATCTTTGATTCCAAATTCTTTAAATAATCGATTGATAATGGCTTGGTCCATCTTCTCATTTGCCTGGTGGATAAGAATCTTTTTAATTTCTTGTAATCCTAAATCAATTTTATCAAGACAATATTTCATTGCTTTTGGAACCTCTGTTAGAGAATATTGATAGATTCTATGACCATTCATTTTGATGTACTTTGTGTTGTCACCTCTAAATTTATTAAAGCTTTCTCCAATTGATAGATAAGCATTTTCAGTCACGGTGTGCGACACTGTAGCGTGTGACAAAACTCCTCGAGTGTTTTCTTCTTCTATTGCTTCAACAATACAGGCGCCTGCTCCATCGGCAAATATCATAGTGTCTCTATCAAAAGGATCGACTACACGTGATAAAACTTCTGCACCAACAACTAAGCATCGTTTGATTTCTCCTGCTTTAATAAACAGGTGTGCTTGAATAACTCCTTGAACCCAACCAGGACATCCAAAAATTAAATCATAGGGTACACAAAATTGATTTTTAATACCAAGTTTATGTTTTACGCGGGAAGCAATACTTGGAACAATATCGGTTTGAACAGAACCTTTCACAATATCTCCAAAGTTATGTGCAACGATAATCATATCAATTGACTCTGGATCTACACCTGAATTTTCAATTGCACGTTTAGATGCTATCCAGGCTATTTCGGAACACGACTGAGAGTCATTTACATATCTTCGAGCTGAAATACCAGTAATCTCCTTGAACTTTTCAATAACATCAACGTTATTGTTTTGAATTCTCCTTCCGTCATTAAAACAAAAAGGATTTTCTATAAAACTCGTGTTTTCTACTTCTATTTCGGGAATATACGATCCAGTTCCTGTTATTACGGTATTTATCATTTTGCTTAATTTTTCTAGTTGTATGGAGAGTAGCAAATGTACGTAAATAACACTCACCTAAATTGGCGTAAAAAAAAATAGCTTCTCACTATTGAGAAGCTATTTTCCAAGTTTGAATGAACTTTATTTTTTTCTATTCTTCAATTGTTCTTGTTGCGCTTTTTGCATTTGCTCTAATCGCTCTTGAAACTTTGATTTTCCTTTTTTCTTAGGCGATGCTGCTGCGGCTTCTTTACGGTTGGCCATTTTTAACTTCAGCTTTTCCTCGTCTACAAAGAATTTTTTAATCATTATCATTATCAATATTGAAATTAAAGTAGAAATGAAGTAATAATAACTTAATCCAGAAGAATAATTATTAAAGAAGAAGATCATCATAATAGGGAAGAAGTACATGATTACTTTCATGTTAGGCATTCCAGGTTGTTGCGGAGTCTGCATATTTCCACTGTTGATATGCGTATAAACTAAAGTTGTTCCTGCCATCAACAAAGTGAATAAACTGATGTGGTCTCCGTACATCCAAATATTAAATCCGAAGTCATAAATAGAATCGAAAGATGAAAGATCTTCTGCCCATAAAAACGACTCTTGTCTTAAGGAGAACGTGGATGGGAAAAAACGGAATACTGCTAACAAAATCGGCATTTGAATTAACATTGGTACACAACCTGCAAGTGGACTTGCACCTGATTCTCGGTACAGTGCCATCGTTTCCATTTGCTTCTTCATTGCGTCCGCTTTATCTGGAAACTTCGCGTTAATTTCGTCGATTTCTGGTTTCAATATTCTCATCTTTGCAGAAGAGGTATACATTTTCCATTGAATCGGCATCAAAGCGAATTTAATTATGAAAGTCAATAATAGAATTGCGATCCCTAATCCCATACCTGTTGAGCTCAAGAACTGGAAAATAGGTTGTACAGCATAAAGATTTATCCAACGGAATAATCCCCAGCCATAATTTAGAACATCATCGTAACCGCTATCGTAAGAACTCAAGACCGCATCGTCATTTGGTCCAAAGAACCAATTCATGTGAATTGAAGCATTTTCAACGCTTTTTAGGTTCAGGTTCATTGTAGTTGAGAAATCTTTAATGTGTGACCAGTTTTTGTCGTCACCCTCTTTATAATTTTTAATCTCAAATGAAGATCCTGTTTTAGAAAAGCCGTTTTCTGGACGTAAGAATGAGGAGAAATAACCTTGTTTGAAGTTTACCCATTCTACTTTATCTTCAGCTTCTTCTTCATCGTCACCCATTTCACTTAGCCATGAGAAACCTTCGTTTTGGTATTTGAAACAAATTGTAGAAACTCTTCTTTGCTCACTGAATAAACGCTCTGTTTTACGCATAGAAGCATCCCAATTCAAAACAACGTTTTGTGGAGTTACTTTTCCAGCAAAACCACGAATGTTGATGCTGTAATCAATATCGTACGCATCTTTGTTTAGTTGATAAATGAATTCAACTACTTGATTTCCTTCTTTTTTTAATTGAAATACAATGCGGTCGTTTGATTTTGACTTAACCGTAAATAGTTCATTGGAAGTTTTCAACTCTTTTCCATCCATTGGAATGACAAGGTGATTTGTAGCATCTCCTTTTTTGAACAGCACAAGTGGATTTACTACTTCAGTTGATTTTCCAGCGTTGTAATTTTTCGCATAATCTTTATACGATTGAAATTCCTTTAATTGAACCGATGCAATTTGTCCACCTTTTGTGTCAAAGTCAATGATTAGTTTCTCATTTTCTAATCGGATAATTTCTCCCTCAACAACTGTTTCGTTGACTTCCTCTTTTATTGGTTTAGGAGCTATAAGCGTATCTTTTTTAGTTATTGTATCCGTAAACACAAGAAAACCTTCAGATTCCAATTGCTTCCCATCTTCTCCTAATTTTGCTACAATGGTGTTTGCAGTTTCTACTTGATCAGAAGTAGATTCATCTGTTTTTTCAGTTTCGGAATCAGCACCTTTTTCATTTTCCTTTTTTCTTTTTTCAGCAAGTTCTGTTTTTGCCTGCTTTTCCTTTAACTCTTCTTCAGTAGGTTGATTGAAAATTGTAAAAACAGAGAGTATTACTCCAATAATTACTAATCCAATGACGGTATTCTTATCCATTCTATCTTATTTAATTTCTTCTTATGCTTTATTTTCCAATGCTGCGGCAATAAATCCTACAAACAAAGGGTGGGGATTTGCAACGGTACTTTTGTATTCCGGGTGGAACTGAGCACCAACAAACCATGGATGATTTTCTATTTCAACCACTTCAACTAAACCGGTTTCAGGGTTTTTTCCTGTTGCCTTCATGCCATTCGCTTCAAATTCTTCCAAAAAGTCATTGTTGAATTCATAACGATGTCTATGACGCTCTGATATCTTATCAGAATTATATGCTTTAAACACATTAGAACCAGGAGAGAGTTGACATTTGTATGCGCCAAGTCGCATGGTACCTCCTAAGTTGGAGATGTTCTTCTGTTCACTCATCATGTCTATGACAGGGTATTTACAATTTTCTGAAATTTCAGTTGTATGTGCTTCCGCTTTGCCAAGAACGTTCCGCGCGAATTCGATAACTGCACATTGCATACCTAAACAGATTCCTAAAAACGGAATATTATTTTCTCTAGCAAACTTCACGGTTTCAATTTTACCAGAAATCCCACGTGACCCAAATCCTGGAGCAACAAGAATTCCATCAAGTCCCGCTAATTCAGTATCGACGTTGTTCGGTGTAATCTTTTCAGAATGAATCCATTTTACGTTAACCTTGCAATTATTCGCAACTCCAGCGTGAATAAATGATTCACTTATAGATTTGTATGAATCTTTCAATTCAACGTATTTACCAACTAATGCTATATTGACTTCTGACTCGGGATTCTTCAATCGCGTTAAGAAGCTTTTCCAATTATCTAAATCAGGAATTGACTTAGAAGTTAAATTCAATTTTTCTAAAACAACCTTGTCTAATTCTTCTGCTTGCATTAACAACGGAACATCATAAATCGATTCGGCATCCCTAGATTCGATAACCGCATTCATATTCACATTACAAAACTTTGCAATTTTACGACGTAGAGTTAAATCCAATTCATGCTCTGTTCTGCAGCATAAAATATCAGGCTGAACACCAAGTTCTAATAATTGTTTCACAGAATGCTGGGTTGGTTTTGTTTTCAACTCTCCAGCAGCAGCGAGATAGGGAACAAGGGTTAAGTGAATAACCAAACAATCTTCTTCAAATTCCCATTTTAGTTGACGAACAGCCTCAACATACGGTAAAGATTCAATATCACCAACTGTTCCACCAATCTCAGTAATTACAATGTCATATGTCCCTTCTTTTCCAAGTAGCTGAATACGCTCTTTGATTTCATCCGTAATGTGTGGAATAACTTGAACTGTTTTTCCAAGGAATTCACCTCTTCGTTCTTTATTAATTACAGATTGATAAATTCTACCCGTCGTTACATTGTTAGCTTGTGAAGTAGGGACATTCAAAAAACGCTCGTAATGACCTAAATCAAGATCTGTCTCAGCTCCATCGTCAGTTACAAAACACTCGCCATGCTCATAAGGATTCAAGGTTCCTGGATCAATATTAATATACGGGTCTAATTTTTGAATGGTCGTCGAGTAACCTCGTGCCTGCAATAATTTCGCTAAAGATGCAGAGATAATTCCTTTTCCCAGAGACGATGTAACCCCTCCAGTTACGAATACATATTTTGTAGAATTTGACATACTTGAGTATAATGTAACTTCGGGAGGCAAAGTTAATATATTCATTCTAGTCGGACCCTATGAAGTTGATAAATATTTGTAAAAAACGAGAATTGATGATTTTGGTCCTAAAAAAGAGGAGTTTGATACACTTAATTCGACCAATTTTCATTTATACCAAACTGCGTATACAGTTTTGATGGTCGAACAGTTTCTTTTTCGAAGGTTGGACATCCATTAATATCTAAGCGCGGATAATGGTAACTTGTTTTGTTCATTTTCGCTGGAAGTAAAAGCATATCATGAATTAGTCTATTTTGAATTGCATGTCGCATATGTTCACTATCCATACCAATTCTAAAATGAAAATTTTGTTGAAAGGGCAAGTTACTTACAACAGATATGTAGGAGTTTCCGTGACTGGTTTTACCATAATGACTTTCTTCAAGTGATTTGTAGCCCTTACGCATTTTGCCTTCTTTGTGATTTACTTTAATTCCATCTTTCGTTTCACCGGTCCAAATTGCGAGTCCAGTCGCTAGCTTAAAGTTTTCACGCTTGTACGAGATTAGGAAATGACCTGTTCTAAATCGATCCATTGCACCACCTGCAAACACGTCGTTTTCATGGTAAAGACTTATGTTTTTCAAATGGATTGCAAATCCACCAGATCGTTGAGATGTACCCACGTTGTCAAAATACCATAAATAATTATACGCGATACCGTAATCATAATTGGTCTGATGATTTAAACCGTCAAATTGAAAGTCACGAACAGTGTTACGTTTTCCCGCCAATAATACTAATCCAATTGAATTTCGATTTTCCCAGAATTTTCTTCTGCCTCCATAAGCTGTTCCATAGAAATAAATTGTGCTACCGGCGTTTAATTGAAAAAAATAATCGGTGTAATAGGTATTTAGATTTAAACCAATTGCATTGATGTGACTTCCGAAATTCAGTACAATACCTGCATTTACTCCAATATGCTCCTTGATATAGTTTTGACTATAAAGAAAGAAAGGAAATATAATGATGAGTAAGCTGCTTTTTTTCATTGTACAATCAAATTCAAAAACCATTCCAAATGACATTTTCGAATTTCGCAATGAAAATAGTCCAATTATCCGATTTCAGTTCGAAACCCTTTTAATTTATTTACATTTATAGTATGGTTGCAAAGCGGTTTTATTGGTTAGCTCAATTTATAGGTTGGACAGCGTATTGTGGATTATTAACGCTTTCGGTCTATACCAATAATCCATCTCATATTGATTCAGTGTTCTTTTTTAATATCATGGTGATTATTGTTGCTGGTGTGTCTGTTACCCATTTGCAACGCTATATGTTTTTGAAACTTGGTTGGCTTTCGTATAAGTTACCAAGATTAATACCTCGACTTTTGTTGTCATCTTTTTTCTTTTCGATTTTAATCGGAATTGTTGATATATCAACTGATTATTTATCGAATGTAAATACGATTAAAGACAATCCTTTGGAATTTTCTGATGTTATAGTGAATGTGTTTTCAATTCTATTGTTGGTGTTGTTTTGGAATGCGATTTATTTCACTTTTCATTTTTTCCAGCAATCCAGAAATCAAGAAGTGCATAATTTAGAATTAACGGCTAGTAATCGAGAGAGTGAATTAAAGAATTTGCGTTCGCAATTAAATCCACATTTCCTTTTTAACTCCTTAAACAGTATTCGCGCATTAATAACTGTGGAACCTGAAAAAGCTAAGGTGTCAATAACGACATTGTCAAATTTATTGCGCCAATCATTAGTCCTTGGGCGAGAAAATTTAGTTGCTTTAGAGAGTGAATTGGATCTCGCTAAAAGTTATTTGGAATTGGAGAAAATTCGTTTTGAAGAACGATTGACAATTGAATGGGAGGTAACAATAGGCTTAGAAGGATTTGAAATTCCACCATTCACCTTGCAAATGCTGGTAGAGAACGCTATTAAACACGGTATTTCCAATTTGAAAGATGGTGGTGTCGTGCGAATCAAAGTAGACGAGACAGATTCTGAAGTAATTATTCAGGTTAAAAATTCGGGAAATCTCGAAGTAGTAGTGGATTTAGGAGTTGGAATTGACAATATTAAGCAGCGTTTATTACTGCAATATGGTGAAGGTGCATCTTTTGAATTGAAGGAAGAAAATGATTTTGTTTATGCAACAATGAAATTTAAAAAATGAAAGTATATAAGACATTAGTTATTGATGATGAGAGACTTGCTAGAGAAGAGTTAAAGTCAATTCTAGCTGATTTTTCTCAAATTGAAGTAATTGGAGAAGCACGAAATGGGGAAGAAGGCATTGAAGTGATTGCTGATTTAGAGCCAGATTTGATTTTCTTGGATGTTTCAATGCCTGGTATGACTGGATTTGAAATGTTGAAGAAGCTAGAGCATATTCCACGTGTTATTTTCGTAACAGCGTATGATGAATTTGCTTTGAAGGCGTTTGAGGTGAATGCCTTAGATTATATTCTAAAACCTTTGGATCCGAAACGTTTGACTGAAGCTTTGGAGAAGTTGAGATCGTCTGATGAGGATGAGTTCGAATCCAACGAGCCGTTAGAAGATTTAAATCGAAAGCTGGGTGTCAACGACAAGGTATTCATAAAAGACGGGGAGAAGTGCTATTTTGTGAAGCTTTCTGAAGTGCGTATGTTCGAATCTGATGGAAATTATGTTAAAGTCTACTTTGATAAAAATAGACCACTCATTTTACGCTCCTTAAATAGTTTCGAAGAGCGATTGGATGCAACTCATTTCTTTAGAGCCAATCGAAAATTCATTATTAATCTTGATTGGGTGGTTGGAATTGAAAACTGGTTCAATGGTGGTTTGCAAGTTGAACTACGAACAGGTGATAAGGTCGAAGTCTCCAGAAGACAAGCAATACGTTTTAGAGAAATCTTTTCTATTTAGAATAGGAAGATAATCTAACCAATATAGGTAATTCTATCTTTTTCAAGCGTTATCAATCGTTGCTTATACAGATTGCCAACAGCCTGTTTGAATGTTTTCTTGCTCATTCCAACCATTTCACGAATTAATTCAGGATCACTTTTGTCTGTGATTGCAAGCGTTTTTTCAACTTTTAAAATTTCAAGTAATTTTTCAGCCGATCCTTCAATTTTAACATAACCAGCTTTATCCAGTCGAATGTCTAATTTACCGTCTTCTTCACGAACTTTAGATACATATCCTGTAGTCCAGTCACCACGCTTAATCGGTCGACTAATATCGTTATGGAAGATTAGTCCCGAGTATTTATCGTTAACAACTACTTTCACGCCTAAATCCGTCGTTTCACAGATTAATAAACTGACTTCTTCGTTTTCGTCAAATTGTTCATCGCAAAATTGAAAATAACGGTGAACTCGAGTTGACCCAAAAACACGATCTGTTTTATCATCAAGTAGGAGGCAGGTTAAATAATAACGACCTTCCTCAACTTTTAAATTTTGTTCTTTGAATGGAATCATCAATTCTTTTTCCAGTCCCCAATCTGCAAACGCGCCAAAAAAGTTCACAGATGTCACCTTTAAGAAAGCAAATCCGTTCATTTTAATCTTTGGAGTTTCTGTCGTTGCTACAGGTCGATCTTCCGAATCACGGTATACAAAAACGGTGATGATTTCATCAATTTCCATTTCTTCCGTGATGTATTTGTTTGGTAAAAGAACACCGTCGTTGTCTCGATCTTCTTTGATGTCAATTTCTCTTGAAACTTTAGCTGAACGGGTGTATTTTGAACTCAACGATTCTTCCTGAAAATCAGCCTCTTCAATTTCCTCTTCGCTATCTATGTATTCAATTTCTTCCGGAAATTCTTCAGTTGTAGTATTTTCTAATTCACCAAGATATGCCCCAACAGATGTAAATCTGAGGATTCTCAGTTCGTTCATTTCACCAATTTTCATGTACTAGAAATAGAGTGCCGACGCTAATTTTGAGTTTATGACTAAAACAGGTAATGCCGACTTGTTTGTAATTAATTTTTGTGCAAAGCTATCAAATTGCGGCAATAAACTCTCGGTATGGTATGAAAAGGCAATTAATCCGACGTCATTTTGTTTTACAAAGTTCATGATTTTCTTACCGTAGCTACCTCTTGAGCTTAATATATTTATTTCTGCATTTATATCACGTTCTTCATATTGCTTGCTAACAATTCCAATTCTGTTTTGTAAGCGGGTATTCAATATTTGATCTCCTTGTTTTTCTGCCAATACATTTACTTTTGCATTTAATATATTGGCCATATCTCCTGCAATATTAACAATCTGTAAACTTTCTTTTGTTAGGTCGATAGGAACAGCAATTTGTCCCACTTCCTTTATTTCAGTACCTTTTTGAACAATTAAAAATGGACATTCAGCACTTGTTACAAGTTTCATAGCATGACTTCCCGTAAATCGCTGAAACAACCCTCTCATGCCATGGGTTCCCATTATAATCAATTGTGCCTTTTCCTCTTTAGCAATTTTTCCGATGTCTGAAAAAATATCCCCAACTTTTACTAAAGTTGTAATTGTTACACCGGTTGGAGCATCTAATTTTGATTTGAGATTTTCCATTTCCTTCAGCTTAGCCATTCCTTTAGCTTTGTCAGCAGCTAAATGCAATATTAAAATTTCAGCGTGAACGCGTTTTCCTAAATGCAAAGCATATTCTAGTGCTTTCTCAGTAACTGGAGTGAAATCGTAAGGTACGATATAAAGATTTTTACTCATGGACGAATCGAATTAATGACCTAATATACAAAACAATATAATGAAAATAACGAATTAATTAATCTTGGTATATTCTCATTGAACAGAATCAATCTGAAAACGAGAGTTCTATTTATTCTTTTTCTTTTTCTTCTTTTTTACAACATCATCATAAAACGAAACCTGAGATGGATCGCGTTTATCTCTTTTGTCTATTTCAGGTCCATTTTTTTCTGGTTTCTCCCCATCGTTTTCCTTTAGTGATTCCGGCGTAATTGCCACGTGTTCGTATCCTCCGCCTGGAGCATTGGCATCCTCAGGATTCTCCCATTTTACTTTCACTTCTTTCGCAACAACCTTTCCCGTTTTTTCGTCTTTGACGTAGACAATTTGTTTTTTTGGATCTTCACCGTTATTCGTACCAATAACATCTTCTTCTAAAATCCATTTCCCATTGTCATAAACAAAAGCATCGTACGACATATCAGGAACGTAATAGGATTTGTAATTCTTAAGATTAGGTGATTCAGGTGATAAATGGTCAAAAATTATTCTTTTGCGATTTTCCTCATAATTCAATGCCATCGAACTCTTTTTGGAATGTTCAAAATAAACACGTTTTAAAGTTTCTCTTCCCTGCTTAAATATTGGACTACCTAATTTTACTGTCGTTCCATTGATATAAATTGCATCAATTAGTTTAATTTGACTTGAAGGTCCGTAATAATCCCATCCCAAAACAGTGTAGATCGTTTTACTTCCCTTGCTTACTGGAATAATTTTATAGTAAAGTGCACCGTACCATTCGTCGGACGAAATTATCTCTGTTGGTTGAGTTGGCATCCCAAATGAATTGTCTTTTAATTCCGTTACGAATTGTTCTTTTTTACGTTTGTCGTAATGCACTACAAAGCAAGTATATTTTTGGCTTAAGTCATCCTGTTCGATGTTGTAGTTTACAATTCGTATTAATTTATCTGGACTATCAATAAAACCAACGGTAGTTAGTTTTTTGAACGGATAATCAATTGAGCCTGGTTGTTCTAAAACTTTCGCCAATTCTATTTTGAATTTTTTGTTTTTTGCTTCTTTTTCAGAATTGTTTTCAGCCGCTCGTAATTCTTCAAGCAAAACCAAGAGGTTCTCTTCTTCTTCAATAAAGGAGGCTTGTTGACCCATTACTGGCAAGGAAACTACAATTGAAATAAGAATTATCAGGTTTTTCATATACTTACTAACGTTCATTTGTATGATTTGTTACTCATACAAACATTTTACCAAAAAGTTCATTGTAAATTAAAGAGCCTTTAAAGCTTCAATAGTTTTTGTTGGATTTTCAGAATTGAACACAAAACTTCCAGCTACAAGTGCGTCTGCTCCAGCCTCGACCAATCGCTTTCCAGTTTCCAAATTCACACCACCATCAATTTCTATAAGCGCTTTAGAATTATTGTCAGAGATTAATTGTTTCAATTTAATCACTTTATTAACGGCTTCGTCGATAAACTTTTGTCCTCCAAACCCCGGATTAACAGACATTATTAAAACCAAATCTAGGTCGCCAATTACATCTTCCAAAACATTTACATTTGTATGCGGATTTAATGCAACTCCCGCTTTCATTCCGTTTGATTTAATCAATTGTATTGTTCTGTGAAGATGAGTACACGCTTCGTAATGAACGGTAAGAATATCTGCTCCTGCCTTTGCAAACTCTTCTACAAACTGATCAGGATTCACTATCATAATGTGAACATCTAGTGGTTTTGTCGCGTGCTTTTTAATGGCTTGTATCACAGGGAAACCAAATGAAATATTAGGGACAAAAACTCCATCCATGACATCAACATGAAACCAATCGGCTTTTGAATTATTTATCATTTCAACGTCACGTTGCACATTTGCGAAATCACATGATAGTACCGAAGGGGAAATTATTACAGACATTTTGCGTTTTTTATGCAAATTTAGTTTAATCTAAATTATTGATACAATATTTTGATGTATTCTTCATCTCTTCCGTAGATATCGATATGCATTTTCATTTCATTATTGGCTCGAGTAACAGTTCTGTACTCAACAAAAATTGGAATCGGGTCGAGTAGTCGAATTTCAAAATTATTTCCTCTTCCTAACAATGTGTCCAATGAATCAGGAATCATTTCATTGAATTTATTGTTGTACTCATCCCGTTCCAAAATGACTTTTGCTAAATCCGCTGGATACTGCGTGCGCATGCATCCATGAGAATACGCGCGAACATCTACACCGAAAAGTGCTTTGGATGGTGTGTCATGAAAATAAACGCTATGTGAGTTGTTGAAGTCAAATTTTAATACTCCCAAACTGTTGTGTTTGCCAGGCTCTTGA
The DNA here is from genome assembly GCA_913059205.1 of uncultured Flavobacteriales bacterium. Classification (GTDB taxonomy): domain Bacteria; phylum Bacteroidota; class Bacteroidia; order Flavobacteriales_D; family Crocinitomicaceae; genus UBA4466. The sequence goes on along the minus strand of CAJXRM010000023.1, from coordinate 18,118 downwards.
ACAACTTTATAGGGAAATGAATTCTCGCGGATTTTGCCCCAATTTACTGTGTTTGGATCAACTTCTTTTTTGTCTTTATAAATTTTGTAGTGATGCTTTGCCAAATAACCAACGTTTCGCTTTACAGCAGGTAGAATTTCTTTACTCGAAATAGAATACGGAACGTTCCAGTAAGGGTAAACAACTATTTTTCTCAATTTAGAAGTTAGTTCTGGAGTTTGGTTTTCATACTTACCCGCAACAATGTTGTGCTCGCTTTTTAAGCTATCATTAATGTACAACCTCAGTTTGTATTCTGGAATATTAATGTTGATAAACTTATTGGAACGAGGCGCTTGCGTTCTAATTTTATCCATTGCGAGGATAATTCGTTTTACTTTATGCTGAGTACTTTCGTTTAACGCCATTGACGTATACTTTCCTATGACTGCGTCAGGCTTAAGTGCATTTTCTTCTTGAAATCGTGATAAACTTTCGGCAACAGTTAAACTGTCAACAACTCCCTCCTTTAGATAGCCTTTGGAGATGAGTGCGAGTTTTGTTTTTTCAAAAGCGCCAATTGAATCGTACTTTATCGATTTGATCTCAAACGTAGTTGTGTCCAGTTTATGCGTGTCAACAAAAGCAATTAACCCTTTACCAATTACCTGATACGTTGAGTCACTTGGTCCAAATTTTAAAAATTGAGAGCGCAATTCTTCCTCTGAATTAAATACAACTTTAGAATCGAATTCTTTTGCTGGAACAAAGGATTTAGGTCGCAATTTTTTCAATTCATAATCTATCATACCCGTTTCTATATCACTTACTATTCGACTTAAAGCAAGTGTTATATATATTTCATCTTGAATATAATTCTCAGTTTTCAGGTTGTAAATTCTGTTTTTAGGAATACTGATTTCATAGCTTTTAGATATAATTCCTTTCAGTTGAGCACCTTCTTTTGTTAAAGTGGAATCATTGATCCATCTTGGTTTATAGCTTCTTGTTTTATAGTAATCTATTAAATACGAAAGAGTAGAGTCAGGAAGATCCATACTTGAAATGTAATCTTCTGAAAGTGCAAATTTCATTTTTTTTGAAAGAGAAATATCTTGAAATTCAAATGCAGGAATCTCAGGTTCAGATGTGTTTTCTCCACAAGCTGCGAAAAACAAAACAATCAGTATGCTTTTTATGAGTGGCTTCATAGGTTAAGTTTGTTGAAATTCTTACATTCGTGACCAACGAAACGAATATACATATTTTTATCTTATGGCTTTAAACGTCCTTCTAATTATCATTATTGTTACCGTTGGTGTTTCTTTAATGGCGTTCAACAATAGAGCCATGATGGATAAGATGCTTTACATACCTTATGATTGTAAACACAATGGCAATTATGCCCGTATTTTTTCACATATTTTGATTCATGCAGATTGGGCTCATTTGTTGTTCAATATGTTGTCACTTTATTTTTTGGGTGAATTTTTATTATTTAGTTTTATATATGAATACGGTGTAACGGTCGGACAATTTCACTTTGTAGCATTGTATTTATTAGGAGCTCTATTCGCAACATTAATTCCATATGTGCGCCACCAAGACAATCCAAATTACCGTTCTTTAGGCGCTTCAGGAGCTGTGTCCGCAGTAATTTTTGCTGCTATTCTTTGGAATCCCGCAATGGAAATTCGATTATTTTTTATACCTTTTGCGATACCAGCTTATATTTTTGGTCCGCTTTACCTGTTGTATGAATTTTATGCAGATAAAAAAGGTCAATCTGGGGTAGCACATGACGCTCATATTGGAGGAGCAATATTTGGAATAGGTTATATTTTAATTATTAATATTGACAAAGGGAAGGAATTTTTCACAACCATTTTTGGATGATTATGCTATACGTTAACAATAACGGAGAAATATTAGAAAATAGTGATTACACGATTAAAACGGGTAACAGAGGTTATTTGTATGGCGACGGTGTGTTTGAAAGTATTCGCATATTAAATGGTAAGCCAATAAATTTGGTAAATCACATTTCTCGAATGTTGGAAGGTGCAAGAAAGATAAAAATGCGTCCACCAAGTTTTTTTGTTCTTGAATTTTTCGAAGAACGAATTCTTGAACTGTGCAAAAAATCGAACATAACAGAAGGAGGGAAGTGCCGTATTTCGCTAGATAGATCTAGTGGCGGGACTTTTAAACCAGATTCGAACGAAGTTGAGTTTTACATTGAAGTTTATCCAACAGATTACAATAAATTTGAATTAAACCAAAAAGGTGTTGAGCTAGATATTTATTTAGAACACAAAAAAGAAAAATCTTCTTTGTCTAATTTTAAGACCAAAAATGGATTAATTTATATTTTGGCGGCTATTTCTGCAAAAGAAAAAGGATTAGACGATTATTTAATAACGAATTACACTGGAGGTATATTGGAAAGTACATCTTCAAATTTGTTCGTTGTTAGCAATGGCGTATTATACACTCCAGGGCTAGAGGAAGGATGTTTAGCTGGAACAATGCGAATGCAAATTATAAATTTAGCCTTGGCAAACGGGATGAAGGTGTATGAATGCAATATTCTCCCACAAAACCTATTGGTTGCTGATGAAATATTTTTAACGAATGCCATTAACGGGATAACTTGGGTTAGTGGATATAGAACAAAGAGATATTTCAATAATGTATCACGTAAATTAGTGGATCTTCTAAACCAATATTGGGCAATGAACATATGAGCGGTACCCAAAGAAAAGACATTGAAATTGGAGCTTTAGTGGCCATTGTCCTAAAAAAAGATCAACGATCAGGAAACTTAACAGAAGGCGTTGTTGAGAAAATCCTAACAAGCTCAAGCTTTCATCCTCACGGAATTAAAGTTCGTCTTGAAGGTGGTGAAGTTGGTCGAGTTAAAGAGATTTTGGATTAAATCTTTTTTTGAAAATTCTCATAATCCGAAGGAAACCGTTATCTTTGTTCACGTTTTAGTAAATAGCTCAAACTTCATTTTCTGAACGTGTTATTGCTCATCTGGATGATTATTCGGTAAATTGATGTAACAATTATTTCCCAAACATTTATTTAGTTCCAATGACTTTTAGGGTTTGAGCAGGGGAATAATTAATTAAGAATAAACTGAATGGCAAAATCGCAAGAAACATTTAACAAAAAAGAAAAAGAAAAAAAACGTCTGAAAAAGCGACAAGATAAGTTGCTAAAAAAGGATGAACGTAAGGCAAATTCTGAAGGAGGTGGATTAGAAAACATGATGGCCTATTTAGATGAATTTGGAAATATTGTTGATACTCCGCCAGATCCGACAATCAAAAAGAAAAAAATTATTGCTGACAATATTGAATTAGGTGTTCCTAAGCGAGAAGAAGCTGGAGAAGCTGAAGCTAATGAAGGAAAAGTTACCTTTTATAATGAGTCAAAAGGATACGGATTTATAAAAGATGGTCGTAATTCGGAAAACTACTTTTTTCATGTAAACGGTTTAATTGATGAAGTTAAGGAAAATGATACTGTTTCTTACGAATTAGAACGAGGACAAAAAGGGATGAACGCTGTTAAAGTAAGGAAGATTTAATTCCAATACACGCTATTTCATGAGCCGTCTAAAAAATCTAGACGGCTTTTTTAATATATTTACTGTATGAAGTACTGCTTTTTTATATGTTTTTCAATTGTTTTAGGATTTGCTGCATGCAAAAAAGAAGGGTGCACAGACAAGGATGCAACGAATACAACGGCTGGTGCAGACAAAGACGATGGTTCGTGCACGTATCAATCGACTGTTGTTTTTTGGCATACAAATACGACAAAATCTGTATTAAACAGTCATGGTACAACTGCTCTAATTTACTTTCTGGACGGTACACAACTTGGGAGTTCGGATCCAAATGTCGTTTTCTCATCTGCTCCTGACTGTAGTCAATCTACGGCTTTTGTGCGTTCAATTGCATATGATGAAAGTCCAACAAAAGTTTTAAATTTTGAAGTCAAAAGTCAAACTGGCCAACTTGAATTTAGTGGTGCAATTACTTTTTTGAACGGCGAGTGTGTTCCTCAAGAATTGACCTATTGAAAACCGTTAAATCTCCAATCTATTTGAATAGAATAATCACTTAATGGTTATATCTCTTAACTTTGCAGACAATAAACACGATTAGTATGAATTCTTTCGATCAGTTTAACCTAAAAAAGCAATTAAAAAATGCAATAGATGATTTAGGTTTTACCTCACCAACCCCAATTCAAGAGAAAACATTTTCGACAATTTTGTCTGGAAAAGATCTTGTTGGAATAGCCCAAACTGGTACAGGGAAAACATTGGCTTATTTACTGCCAATTTTGGAAGAAATGAAGTATTCAAAGGAATTAAACCCTCGCGTTTTAATTCTTGTACCCACGCGAGAATTGGTGCAGCAAGTCGCTGATCAAGCAGAAGATTTAGCGAAATACATGAATGTTCGTGTTGTCGGAGTTTATGGAGGTGCAAATATCAAAACTCAGGCAAACGAATTGTCACACGGTGTGGATATAATTGTTGCTACCCCAGGTCGTTTGTACGACTTAGCATTGGCACGAGCATTTCAGGTTAAAACGATAAAGAAATTGATTATTGATGAAGTTGATGTAATGTTGGATTTAGGGTTTCGACCTCAATTGACAAACATCATGGAAATCATTCCTGCGAAACGTCAGAATATTATGTTTTCAGCAACTATGACTGATCACGTAGATATTATGATTGATGATTTCTTCAAATCTCCAGAAAAGATATCGATCGCTGTAAGTGGTACACCACTTGAGAATATTGAGCAAGAAAGCTACATTGTACCTAACTTTTATACGAAAGTTAATTTATTGAAGTATTTACTACAAGATAAGTCTTGGTTCGAGAAAGTGCTCGTATTCGTTGGTGACAAGCGAAATGCTGATAGAGTTTATGAATCATTGTATGCCGATTTAAAAGATGAAGTAGCTGTAATTCACTCGAATAAATCTCAAAATTACAGGTTTCGTTCAATTGACGATTTTGATAGTGGTAAGAACCGTATTTTGGTTTCAACAGACGTGATGGCCCGCGGTTTGGATTTAGAAAAAATCACACACGTTATCAACTTCGATACGCCTAAGTTCCCGGAAAACTATATGCATAGAATTGGTAGAACAGGTAGAGCAAAACAAAAAGGACATACAATACTTTTCTACACTGAAGCCGAAAAAGGGTACAAAGATTCAATAGAGGAATTGATGAGTCGCACTATTTCAATTTCAGAATTCCCTGAAGAAGTAGAAGTTTCAAAGGAACTCACACCTGAAGAAAGACCGAAAGAAGTTGAAATTAATTTAGGAGCAAAAGTTACTAAGTCTGACAACGGAGCATTTCATGAAAAGAAAGCAAAAAACAAGAAGGTGAACGAAGGTGGTTCTTACAAAAAAGAAATTGCTAAAAAATACAAGAAACCTCAAACTCGGGGGGACAAGACATATCACAAAAGAAAAAAAAGAGGGTAGTCTCAATTTAATTTCAATGGTTTTTGAGTTTTATTGGTAATTTTACGGCTCGAAAACACAACTAATAGAGGAATGGCATTACAAGAAGAATTAAAAACACAAGGAGATTTTTTATTTAAACACAGAAGTTTTCTTCCGTTAGTTATCTTGGTGGTTGGCCTATGTGTTTACGCATATGGAAAATATACGAATACTATTTGCACTTCATTTTGGTGTGGAGAAGTTTATTTATACGCAAGTCTTGGTGTTAGTTTAATCGGTCAAATCATTCGTATTTTAACAGTTGGTTATACTCCGCACAACACTTCTGGTAGAAATACATCCGAAGGTCAAGTTGCTGGAGAAGTTAATTCCACTGGAATTTATTCAACAGTTCGTCACCCGTTATACTTAGGAAACTTTTTCATGTGGTTGGGTGTGGCTATGATTACAGCAAATGCTTGGTTTATTATTGCCTTTATATTGTTCTATATGTTTTACTACGAGCGTATTATGTACGCCGAAGAGTCTTTTATGAGAACTAAATTTGATCGTGGTTATTTGGATTGGGCAGATAGAACTCCAGCCATTATTCCTTCTTTTAAAAATTATGTGAAATCGAAATATCCATTTAGTCTGAAAAAAGTACTTAAAATGGAAAAAAATGGACTTGTAGCAACGTTTACTTTGTTCTGGTTGTTCGACTACACAGGTCAAATTATTGACACGCGCACGTTTAATGTTGAACTGAACTTCTGGTTATTTGCAGCAATTGCCGCTTTCGTATTTTACTTAATTATCAAGGCTTTGAAATACAATTCCATCCTTGAAACAAAGGACAGATAATCTACCGAACATGCTTCTTTTGAATTACAAACCACGAACTTAGTTGGATTTGTAATTCTGCGCGTTTCAAAATCATTTAAGAGAAAGCTACTTCGTTTCTATGCCAATTGAAACTGGCAAATGATCTGAGTAACCGCCTAAATATTTCTTTCCACCATAAGTTCTAAAAGGAACAGTGTCGCCTTTATAAACCTCTAAAAGAAAGGAGTTTGAATAGATTTTGCCAGAGCTTTTAGTGATTTTGGTATTCTTACCCGTTAAAAAGTTTTCGGAAACCATAATGTGATCTAGAACATCCCATTCTCCTCTGTAATTGTATGAGCCTTTGTATTCTCCAGATTCTTTCGAAATCATCGGGTTTAGCACTTCGCTAATCAATTTCGCTGATGTATTTGTAGGATAGTCATTTAAATCTCCCATAAAAACTATTTTCGTTTTTGGGCTTGATGATTGAATTGAATCAATGAAATTTCGAGCTGCCTGTGCTGCAATCATTCGTTTTGGTTCACTGGCTTCTTCGCCACCACTGCGACTTGGCCAATGATTTACCATTCCCACAATTGTATCTTTTCCGAAGAGAAATTTCCCCCAAACGATATCACGACTTGGTCGATCTCCTTCAGGCATATTGTATCGAATAATACCTGAATTGATCAATTTCATTGAAGAACTATCGTAGATTAAAGCCACGTCGATACCACGTTCGTCAAGACTTTCGTAGTGAACAACGCCATAATTCGACTTCATCGACCCGAATTTTACGATATCACGCACAACTTGTTCATTTTCAATCTCACATACTCCAATCAACAATGGCGCTTCGAATAGAGAAAACACTTCGTTGATGTGTTTTAGTTTTTCAGTGTAACGTTCCTGATTCCATTCTCGTTCAGCTTCTGGAAGAAATTCTTGATCGTCTTTCGAAGGATCATCAACTGTATCAAATAGATTCTCCACGTTATAAAATGCAATGCTGCGTTTCGTTTGAGAGCAGGCGATAGTGCTGATTCCAATAAATACTAGTAGTAAATAGGAGGTGAGTTTGTTTACATTCATAATTGTTTATTTCGTTGTTGGGAGAATCAAATTTCGCGCCATAGGTCCTTCGCAAAAAACAGCATCAAGGATAGAAAGGCTTTCTTGGAAATTGTTTTCTCCTGGAAAAACTTGGATATAGGGTGATTTAATTTTATGTTGAAATTCATCCTTGTGAACAAGCGCAATTCTCAAATCATTTAGTTCAATAGGTTGAAATTCTTGTGTCATTACTAATTTTGTGTCAATGTACAACCAATCAATGATTCGTTGTGTAATTGCAGTATTAAATTTCAGTAAATTATCTGTTTCGTTGAATAGAAGCTCTTCGACTTCCATGCTGTAATAATCAAAATAGGCCGAAGATTGATAAGCACTTGTCATTGCTCTCCAATGGCGAATACGCCAATTTTCCTCATCTGGAAGAAGAACGTTTTCTGTTGGTGTTTTAGAACCGTTTGGTTTCTTTGTGGGAATTGACAAGGATAAAATCCCATCTCCGCCTAATATATCACAACGATTGCGATATGTTTGCTTCGGAAAATGTTCATGTGCTTCAATTTGAACCAGCGGATGTTGCGCTAACTCCTTAAAATATGCAATACTTCCAAAATAGGAGGTAGGCAAAATCGGCATCATTTTATCACGTTAAATAATCGTTCCCAACGAATTCCTTTGTACGCACTTTTCGAGAACCAAACCATTGAGGCTTTTCCTACGATGTGATCTTCCGGCACAAATCCCCAAACACGTGAATCAGCTGAATTGTATCGATTGTCACCCATCATCCAATAATAATTCATCGCAAAAGTATATTTTGCTACCTTCTTACCGTCGATGTAGATTCCATCCGCTTTTTCAACCAATTTGTGTCCTTCGTAAGCAGTGATAATCCTTCTGTACCAAGCGATATTTGTCTTGTCAATTCTAATTGTTTGACCTTTTTTAGGCACTTGGAACTTTGTGAAATTTGTCATTGTATTGTTCACGTAGAAATCCTTAGGGTAGGTATTCAAATTTGCAATTATCTCACTTGTTGTCGGCTTTCTATCAGAATCGCTGTATTGTTCTTGAATAACTAAATCAAATTTACCATCAGGATTAGAACGTTTCATTTGTTTTAATTGATCTTTTGTAAGATTCATGATAAACGATCCTTCACCAGAGGAATAATAGTCTTGACGCTCCATTTCCATTCCGTATTTCTCATCCATGGTACTTTTAGAAGGAACCAAAACATTTGTCGTTTGATACTGTAAATTCTGGAATTCTGGAACAAAAGCCTTCTTTCCATTTACATAGAGTACAGCGTCTTTTATTTCCAACCAATCACCAGGAATACCAACGCAACGTTTAATATAATTCTCGCGCTTATCAACTGGACGATAGATTAATCCGTAGTGCTCGATCATTTGTCCTGTACTTTGTTCGAAAGCAATTTTGTCTTCAGCTAGCATTTTTCGCGCTTTAGACTTCCAAAGTGAATTGTTGTCTATGAAATCTTGACCATACGCATCAAGAACACGTTGTTGTGCATACTGATCTGCATAATTTTCCAATTCAGACATGTTTAATTGAACATCCTTATTGGCTCTAATTATACTGTCTTTAATCTGGTATTTGATTTTGGATGTATACGCATTGTTTTCTCTCCATAAACGCAAGGCTTCGTTATTAACGATTCCGTGATAATCGTGCCCCATTAATCCATTGGGCATGCGTGGATCATAAACAGCTGTATCTCCTGAAGGGTAGTTGAATACAACCACATCATTTCGGTTTACATTACTGAAACCTGGCATTCGCGTATAATCAGAAGTTTCTAGAGTTGTATAGGATTTCATATCAATCCATGGAACTGTGTTGTGAACAAGCGGGTAGGAAAGTGGTGTAACAGGAACCTTCGGTCCGTATGTCAATTTATTAACAAACAAGAAATCTCCAACTAATAGAGTCTTTTCCATTGAACCAGTTGGAATTTGGAAAGGTTCAAAAACATATGTTCGAATTATACTTGCAGCAATTAGTGCAAACCAAATAGAATCTCCCCATTCCTTCACTTTCGATTTCTTTCCTGGTTTGTGACGTGTTACAGCACTAATTCCAAGAGCAAGTGCGTGACCAATTACAGGTAAAGCCAAGAAAAGTGCTAAATGATCTCCCCATTCACGATCGCCCATTTCCTTCGTATTCGCCCAATTTGTTTCAGGTAAAATTTTATCGCCTGAATTGGCAATTTTTGCCATGATAATATATGGAAAGAAAACTCCCTGTAAAGTATCTACCAACGAGAAATAGCCGAAGCGTCGAATATAAGAAACATTCGCAACAGACCACATAACTAGGTGAACTCCAGGAAATACTAAGAGTAATGACCAAAACGGTTTATTGCTACCCAATTTAAATACAACATAATAATTGTATACTGGAACGAGCGCTTCCCATGGCTTTCTTCCAGCCTGCTCAAAACTTTTCCACCACAATGATAAATAGGGATGTATTAGAATAAATAGATAAAAATAAAGTACGTTCATGCGTTATAATTTAATGACATCTTGCATTGTGAAAACTCCTTTTTTTCCAACAATCCATTCTGCAGCAATAACAGCTCCCAATCCAAAACCTTTTCGGTTGTGAGCAATATGTTTTATTTCAATTGTATCAATTTCTGATGTGTAGTCCACGATATGAGTGCCAGGAACACCATCTTCTCTAAATGATGTGACAGCAATTTGCCCTTTTTGAACCTTAGGTGCCACATTTTCATTATGAATCCATGATGAATAATCTTCATTTTCGACTAACATATCATTGGCAATGGATACGGCTGTTCCACTTGGAGCATCAATTTTCTGTTTGTGGTGTATTTCTTGAACACTTGGTAGATACTCAGATTTCCCTTCCATTAATTGTGCAAGCCTACGATTGATATCAAAAAAGATATTGACACCGATACTAAAATTGGAAGCATAGAGCAAACTCCCACTGTTTTGATGGACAATTTCCTTTACAAAGTCCAATTCTTCATTCCAAGCTGTAGTTCCAACGATAACAGGCGTATGATTAGATATACAATGTTTAATGTGGTTTACTGCAAAATGAGGCGCGGTAAATTCAATTGCTACATCTACATTAGAAAAATTAATTGATTCGATTGGATTTTGGCTATTACTTTTAGCAACGATTGTATGTCCGCGGGAAATCGCAATTTCTTCAATTATCTTTCCCATTTTTCCGTAACCAATCAGTGCTATATTCATAGAGTTATTCAATTAAAACAAAAATAAAATATTAACCTTTATTCGCAATGTATTTAACGTAATTTAAACAATCTATTATTTTATCTTTAAGGTTAATCCAATTCCTACAGAACGCTTGTTTAATAATACTGGGTCAATCGAAAGAGTTAAGTCAGGGGAAACGTCAAAGTTTACAAAATGTGCCTCAACTCCAGCATCCGTAACTTGAAGCAAATAAACCAATGCCACGCCAACAATTGACAGGTCTCTCCAGCGAATATGTTGTTCGTACAATTGAAGAATCCCTTGATTATCGTAACTGCTCCATTTTTCATCACCTGTTAAACCATCCAGACGCAAAGTATATTCGTTTTTGAGTGATTTTTGAGTCTGATGATTTGAGATTAGAAAATAGGTCGCTCCACCAAGTCCTGCATATATCAAAGGAACTTTCCATGCTGCTTTGCGTTTTCCTTTTGGCATTGCTAAATGATTGTACACTTGTCCTGCACCAGGCAAGGCAGCCGAAAGTATCAATGCAGTGCGTATAGAATGTGGTTTAACAGAATCAACAACCGTTTCATTTTGATTATTGGGCGATTGAATTGAATCTTCTTGAGCTAAGCAAGAAAAAGAAAGTACACAAAAGAGTAGAGCTAGCGCCTTAATCATTTATTTAGTAATTCCATGATTCTATTCAAATCAACTTCAGAATTGAAGTTAACAATGATTCGACCACTTCCGTTATCCGATTTTTTGATGTCAACTTTTGTGGCCAATTGGTCACTTAAGTGCTCCTTAAATACATATTCACTGCTTGTGATAGGAATGGATACAGACTTTTTAGAAGCTCCTTTTTCCTTTTCAGAAGAAGGTGTAATTTCCTCTCCACGAATCAAAGCTTCTATGTCACGAACAGATAATTTTTCTTTCACAACACGTTGGAATAAAGCGATTTGAGTAGCTTCATCTCCAGCACTAACTAAAGCACGCGCGTGTCCCATTGAAATCTCCAAATTTCGAACACCAGACTGAATTTCAGCCGGCAATTTTAACATTCTCAAATGGTTTGTAATGCTTGTTCTGCTTTTGGCAATCTTCTGACTCAATTGATCCTGCGTTAATTCACATTCTTCAATCAATCGTTGGTACGAAAGTGCTACTTCAATTGGATTTAAATCTTCACGTTGGATGTTTTCAACCAATGCCATTTCAAGCATTGTTTGATCATTCGCAATACGCACGTAAGCAGGTACTTCAACCAATCCAGCCAGTTGAGACGCTCTAAAACGACGTTCTCCAGAAATCAATTGATATTTATCTCTTCCTAATTTACGAACTGTAAGAGGTTGGATTATTCCATGCGTTTTAATTGATTCACTAAGTTCTTTTAAAGCCTCCTTTTCAAAGTTGGTTCTAGGATTAAACGGATTGGCTTCAATATTGGAAATCGAAATAGTTGAAATTGACCCAACAATTCCGCTACCACTATTGCTCGAAGTGATATCGGTATCAGTGTTTTCTAATAATGCGCTTAATCCTTTCCCTAAGGCAGATCGCTTTTTTGTATTAGAGCTCATTGCTAATGTTTATTTTTTTATCCTTGTTTGAAATATGCGTCATGTTGTTTTTTTGCAACAATTCGCGGGTCAAATTTAAATAGTTGATTGCACCTTTACTTCCAGCATCATGCATAATGATCGTTTCTCCATAACTTGGTGCTTCACCTAACTTCGTGTTTCTGTGAATAACTGTATCAAACACAATTTCTTGGAAATGCATTTTTACTTCTTCAACAACTTGATTTGCTAATCGAAGACGCGTATCGTACATTGTCAATAAAATCCCTTCTATTTCCAATTCTGTATTCAAGCGTCCTTGAACGATTTTTATTGTGTTCAACAACTTCCCTAATCCTTCTAAAGCAAAGTATTCACATTGAACAGGAACGATAACCGAATCTGCCGCTGTTAAAGCGTTTACGGTGATTAAACCTAGTGAAGGGGAGCAATCGATGATAATAAAATCATAGTTGTCACGAATTTTTTCCAATGCGAACTTTAGCATGTGTTCACGGTTTGGAAGATTTATCATTTCCAATTCAGCTCCAACCAAATCTATATGAGATGGAAGAATGTCCAAATTCGGATTCTCTGTTTTGATAATCAATTCAGATGGATCAACATCGTTGATTAAACAATCGTAAATATTGCGTGTGTTTTTTGGGTCAAGACCAACGCCAGAAGTTGCATTCGCTTGTGGATCTGCATCAACAATCAATGTCTTGTATTCTAAAACGCCTAAACAACCACACAAATTAATTGTTGTAGTTGTCTTCCCAACACCACCTTTCTGGTTTGCAATTGCTATAATTTTACCCATTCATAATAAATTGAAGTCTAAAGATACGCTTATTGATTCTGTAAAACGATTAAAAGCACAAGGAGTTATCAACGGTTTTTTTGTGAATACCTTGTGTAAAAGAAAAATAAAGATTAAAAATTGATGTAACGGACTGAATTAAAGGTCTTCAAAAGAAACTTCTGTGTAATTTTTAATCGAATCGTCAGAAGAATCAGAATGAGAATCTACTGCATATTCTCCCGATTCAGACAATTCTCCAATTTTATCGACCACATCGTCTAGGCCGTCCTTAAACTTTTCAAAATCTTCTTTGTACAAGAATATTTTATGTTTTTGGTAAGTTTCTCTTCCGTCAACAAAGCTTTTTTTACTTTCTGTAATTGTAATATAAAGGTCATTGCCTTTTGTTGATTTCACGTCAAAAAAGTAGGTTCTCTTTCCTGCTCGCACCACTTTAGAATAGACTTCATTATTCTTATCTTTCTCCATAACCAATAGCTGTTGTTAGTTTTACTTAACAAATATGCATTTTTTTTTCGTAAAAGCAAATTGGTTCGTTAGGCGTTTTCTTCCGCCAGCTGTTTTTTATACATTTCTGCATAAATACCGTTTAAGCTGATCAATTTTTGGTGCGTACCCGATTCTTTCACGCTGCCATCTTCGACGTTGATAATATGTGTTGCATTTCGAATGGATGAGATTCTATGCGAAACAACAATCGACGTTGTGCTTCCTGTCTTTTTAAGATTGTCCAAGATGATCTCTTCAGTTTCGGTGTCGACAGCCGATAAACAGTCGTCCAAAATTAAGAGTTTGGGATTGCGTATTAATGCTCTAGCAATACTTAATCGCTGTTTCTGACCTCCGCTTAAATTAACCCCACGTTCACCAAGAAGCGTGTTGAACTTGTCTTTAAACTCAATGATATTATGGTAAACATGTGCCAGTTTAGTGACTTCAATCAGGCGTTCCTCGGAAACATCACCTTCTACACTACCAAACTCAAGATTGTTTTTTATCGTGTCTGAAAACAAGAAGACTTCCTGCGGAACAATCCCAGTTTGGTCTCGGTAAGATTCCATATTGATATCCTTGATGTTTACACCATCAATAATTATTTCTCCTTGGTCTGGATCAATTTGGCGCATTAATAATTTTAAAATAGTTGATTTCCCACTTCCGGTTCGACCTACAATGCCCAATGTTTCTCCTTTTTCAAGTTTGAAGCTCAAGTCTTTAATCGCTTGAATTCCCGAATTTTTATACGTATAACTCACGTTTTTAAATTCAATTGCACCTTGAAAGTCAAATGGGGCAGTGCTATTATTTACTATTTCAGGCTCCGTTTTTAAAAACTCATTGATTCGCCCTTGACTTGCTGCTGCTCTCTGTGTTAACGAGGTAACCCAACCAATTGAAGCAAATGGCCATGTCAACATATTGACATAAAAAATGAAGGTCATGATGTTTCCAGGGGTGATAGACTTATCATAATAAAGCAGTCCACCCAAGTATATACATACAATTGTACTCACTCCAATTAAAAGAAAAATGGTTGGCATAAAGAACGAATTCACCAAGACCAAGCGCATATTTTTGTTTTTGTAATTTTCGGCTGATCGATTGAATTTGGTTTTGGCCTCAGCTAATCGACTATACGCTTTGATAACGCGAATCCCAGTAAATGTCTCCTGCGCAATAGTTGACATATTTGACTGTTCTTCTTGAACGGTTTTACTGATTGAGTTAATTTTAGAAGCAACCGTATAGATAAGAAAAGACATTATTGGCAGCGGAATTAACACCGCAATCGTAAGTGGAACACTGATTGAAACCATGTTTATGATAACAAGAATCGAAAGAACAGCAAGATTTATTGTATACATTACACCAGGACCTAAATACATTCGGACATGAGAAACATCTTCCGAAATACGGTTCATTAAGTCACCTGTATTGTTCTTCTTGTAGAAAGAATAATTAAGCTTTTGATAGTGTTTATAAATTTCATTTTTTAAGTCGTATTCTATTAAACGCGACATCACAATGATCGTTTGACGCATTAAAAACAGAAAAATCCCAGAAATTAAAGAGAGTATAAGGAAATATCCACCAACTTTTAAGGCATAAAACAGAATGTCATCCGAATTATTTGTTGCCGACCAATTGGTCAGCTCATCAGTTGTATCTCCAAAGAACCTAGGCATTTCCACTTTGAACCAGTTACTCCCAACAATAAATAGTATTCCCAAAAGGAAACGCCATTTGTATTTAAAAAAATATTTGTTGAGATAGCTCAGTGACTTCATCTATAATTTTCTATTTTTGCCCTGCTATTTTACATGACGTTGTAAAAGTATATAATTGAGTTAACATTTATGCTCTAAGGTATGTTTGAAGTAAAAAATATTGAGGATACAAACCTCGCAGAAAATCCTGTTATTGCTCAAATGAGCAAATACGATCACGAACAATTGTTGTTTTGCAACGATAACGCGACAGGTTTAAAGGCAATTATCGCCGTTCACAACACCGTTTTAGGACCAGCACTTGGTGGAACACGTATGTGGCCATATGCAACAGAAACAGAAGCATTGACTGATGTTTTGCGTCTTTCTCGTGGGATGAGTTATAAAAATTCAATCTCAGGATTAAAT
Source organism: uncultured Flavobacteriales bacterium (assembly GCA_913059205.1). Classification (GTDB taxonomy): domain Bacteria; phylum Bacteroidota; class Bacteroidia; order Flavobacteriales_D; family Crocinitomicaceae; genus UBA4466. Next base: position 2,487 of record CAJXRM010000023.1, on the reverse strand, counting down.
CTTGGTGGTGGAAAAGCTGTTATCATCGGTGATCACAGAACAATGAAGTCAGAAGCGCTTTTTAGACGCTTTGGAAAATTTGTAGAAGGATTAGCAGGAAAATACATTACAGCAGAAGATGTTGGAATTTCTCCAATTGACATGACGTATGTGAATATGGAAACAAATCACGTTGTTGGTTTACCAGGAAAAAGTGGTGATCCTTCTCCAGTTACGGCATACGGAACGTTCATGGGGATGAAGGCATGTGCAAAAGAACAATTCGGTTCTGACAACTTAGCAGGTAAAACTGTAGCAGTTCAAGGAGTTGGACACGTAGGTGAGTACTTGGTGAAGTTTTTAACTGAGGAGAATGCCAACGTAATTATTACGGACATTAATCAAGATGCATTGTCAAAAATCTCTAAAGAATACGGCGCGACAGTTGTTGGACTGGATGAGATTTACGATGTAGACATGGATATTTATGCTCCATGTGCGTTAGGGGCGACAGTTAACGATGATACTTTATCTCGTTTAAAATGTTCAATCATTGCTGGTGCAGCTAACAATCAATTGCAAAATGAAGATATCCACGGAAAAATAGTGATGGAAAAAGGAATTATTTATGCTCCTGATTTCGCATTAAATGCAGGTGGAGTTATTAATTGTTATTCAGAAGTAAAAGGTTTGTCTTCTGAGTGGGCAATGGACAAAGCAGAGGCAATCTATACTACTATTCATAATATTGTAAAACGTTCTTCTTCTGAAAACGTTCCGACGTATAAAATCGCGAACAAAATGGCGGAAGAAAGAATTGAATCCATCGGGAAAGTAAAACTTCCTTTATAAAAAAGTGAATGTTAAATAGACGCCATTTAAGAATTAAAGTACTTCAAGCGCTTTATGCATTTTTTCAATCCGAAAATGAGGATTATGGAAAAGTACAAAAAGAGTTAATGACATCTGTAGAACGTATTTACGACTTGTATTTATGTTTGCTTTTGTCTTTTTCAGAGCTTAAGGCTATTGGAGAGCACAGAATAGATGAGAATAAAAAGAAGATTCGTCCTTCTGAGGAAGAATTGAATCCAAATTTGAAATTTGTATCTAGTGCAATCACTTCAATTCTTGAAAATAATGTAGAATTACGTGAGGAATGTGAGAAACGAAAAGTAAACTGGGTAGGAGATGAGCACCAAGAAATGTGGCGCAAAATCTACCTTCAAATTCGCGAGAGTGAAGTGTATTTTTCTCACATGAATAATGAAATAGTCGGTTTTGAAGAGGACAAAGCTTTTGCTATTGATTTATTTAAATCTGATATTGCTAATTCGGAGATTTTATACAGCTATCTTGAGGAAAAAGACATCCATTGGATTGATGACATTGATTTAGCGTGCTCGATGGTTGTAAAAACCTTAAAAACATTCGAGCCTAACGGTAAAAATGCTATTTTGCCTTTGTATAAAGACAAAGAGGATGAAGTTTCATTTATCAATGACTTGTTGAAGAAAACTGTTTCTATGGATACAGAAAACGAACAAATCATAGATGATTACACGAAGAATTGGGAATTGGACAGAATTGCTAAAATGGATGTTATCTTAATGAAAATGGCCATTACAGAACTTCAAATCTTCAATAATATTCCAACAAAAGTTACGCTGAACGAGTATATCGAAATCTCAAAGTTTTACAGCACACCTAAAAGCAACGCGTTTATCAATGGTGTTTTGGATAAGGTGATAGATAAATTGCAATCAGACGGAAAAATTAACAAGGTCGGAAGAGGACTTAAAAATTAATTTAGAATGAGAAAAGCACTATTTTTTTCGATTCCTGTAATGCTGTTAGCAGCGTGTGGAGGATCAACGGATGTAACAGTAGGAGATAAGACTACTATTGAAGTCAATCAAGTATTTGATGCTGGCGACGTAGTTAAAGGTGAAATGGTTTCTGCAGAATTCACAGTTACAAATACCGGTGATTATCCTCTGGTTTTTGGAGAAGTTAAAGGTTCGTGCTCTTGCACAGTAGCAGATTATCCACGTGAACCAATTGCACCTGGTGAATCAGGTGTTGTTTCAGCACATGTTGATACGGACAAAGTTGAAGCGGGATTAATGAATAAAGGAGTTCGTATCGTGTGCAACACGGATCCTTCAATCACAGAAGTTGTGATTAGAGCGAACATAATGAGAAAATAAAACAAACAGTAATAAGTTATGAATCAAATGGTAATGTTGGTTTTGATCTTAGTAGTATTCTACTTTTTTATGATCAGACCACAAATGAAGAAACAAAAAGAGATGAAAAAATTCCGCGAGGGATTGAGCGTTGGTGATAAAGTTGTTACTATTGGAGGTATACACGGGAAAATAGTAGAAGTAGCTGAATCTACAATCGTAATTAGTGTAGAAACTGGAAAATTGCGTTTAGATAAAGCAGCTGTATCTAGCCTGTCTCTTATACACATCTGACGCTGCCGACGATCTACTCTGTGTA
>CAJXRM010000022.1 GCA_913059205.1 uncultured Flavobacteriales bacterium | reverse complement strand
CTCCTCCAATTGGCGTTCCGTTTAATGACCATTGGTTACCAGTAGCCGAACTTGATGTTAACGTTACTGAACCACCTGAACAAAAAGTAGTTGGTCCGCTTGCTGCAATAGTTGGTGTAGCTGGTATTGGGTTAACGGTCACTGTTGTGGCAGCTGAAGCAGCTGATGGACAACCTGCGGCTGTAACAATTACAGTATAATTTCCAGAAGCACTTACCAATAAAGTTTGTGCGGTTGCCCCTCCAATTGGAGTTCCGTTTAATGACCATTGGTTACCAGTAGCTGAGCTAGAAGTTAATGTTACAGAACCTCCTGTACAAAAAGTAGTTGAACCACTAGCGGCAATAGTTGGTGTTGCTGGTGTTGGATTAACAGTAACTGTTGTTGGCGCAGAGGCGGCAGATGAACAACCACTTGTCGTTACAATAACAGTATAATCGCCAGAAGCGCTAACCAATAATGTTTGTGCTGTTGCTCCTCCAATTGGCGTTCCGTTTAATGACCATTGGTTACCAGTAGCCGAACTTGAAGTTAACGTTACTGAACCACCTGAACAAAATGTAGTTGGTCCACTTGCAGCAATCGTTGGTGTTGCCGGTATTGGATTAACAGTGACTGTTGTGGCAGCGGATGCAGAAGATGTACAACCACCTGAAGTTACTACCACGGTATAGTTTCCGCTAGCATTAACCAACAATGTTTGCGCAGTTGCACCTCCGATCGGTGTTCCATTTAACGACCATTGATTTCCAGTTGCCGAACTTGAAGTTAACGTTACCGATCCACCAGCACAAAATGTTGTAGCTCCGCTAGCCGCAATAGTTGGAGTTGCTGGAGCTGAAGGATCAGTCAAACCTTGAACTAAGGTATTTGATGGACAAGATCCCACAGTAATAATAATATTATACGTTCCGGCCGCTAAACCAGTAATAACGTAAGGTAAAGTTACTGAACCTGAATTACCTACTGCAGCGCCGGTCCAAGATACAACTCCAGTTGCTGTTCCATTGACTTGTATTGAACCAGTTGCGGTTGCACAAGCTGATGGGTCAGTTACAGTACCAAGCGTAATAACAGGATTCGGAGTAACGGTTACTGTTGTTGCCGCTGAAGCCGCAGAAGGGCAGCCAGCTGTTGTCACTACAACCGTATAGTTTCCAGCAGTTGATGCTAAATAATTTTGATTCGTCGCTCCTCCAATTGGAGTTCCATTCAATGACCATTGGTTACCGGAAGCCGAACTTGACGTCAAGTTTACAGAACCTCCAGAGCAAAATGTAGTTGGTCCTCCAGCTACAATCGTAGGAGTAGCAGGAGTTGGATTAACTGTAACTGTTGTTGCTGCAGAGGCTGCAGAAGGACAACCAGCTGTTGTTACAATAACAGTGTAATCGCCAGAAGCATTGGCCGAATATGTTTGAGCAGTTGCTCCTCCAATTGGGGTTCCGTTCAACGACCATTGGTTACCAGAAGCAGAGCTAGAAGTTAATGTGACAGATCCACCAGAACAAAAAGTAGTTGGCCCACCTGCAGCGATAGTTGGTGTTGCTGGTGTTGGATTGATTGTTACCGTTGTAGCCGCAGAAGCTGCGGAAGGACATCCACCTGATGTTGTAACAACTGTATAATTACCTGCTGTTGTAGCCAAATGCGTTTGTGCTGTTGCACCACCAATTGGCGTACCATTTAATGACCATTGATTTCCTGAAGCAGCACTCGACGTTAACGTTACTGATCCTCCCGTACAAAATGTCGTAGGACCACTAGCAGCAATAGTTGGAGTTGCTGGTGTTGGATTAACAGTGACGGTTGTTGCTAATGAAGGAGATGAAGTACATCCGCCTGACGTAACGATCACCGTATAATTTCCTGCAGCGCTTGCGGCATATGTTTGCGATGTTGCTCCACCAATAGCTGTTCCATTCAAATACCATTGATTGCCTGTTGCCGCACTTGAAGTTAAAGTAACTGAACCACCTGTACAGAAAGTTGTTGGACCACCAGCTGTAATTGTCGGTGTTGGTGCCGTGGCTGTAATTGTAACTGTCACTGGCACTCTAAACGAACCCGGACAAACACCTACATAATATGTTGTTGTTGAGGCAGGAGAAACCGAAGTCGATGTTCCCGTTGCAAATGTTGAGCCTCCAAATTGCTGTGTATACCAACCAATAGTTCCACCTGAAGGAATAGTACCCAATACCGTAACAGTTAATGTAACTGGCGTGGTGCACGTTGTGACATCGCTTATTTGTAAATCATAATATGGAGCACTTAATCCGCTCATACCAACAGAACCATTTGTGGCACCATTTGGTGGAAAGTTTCCGACCATGGAAGGAGAAGTTGGTGAATAACTCGAACCATTATAAGATTGACTGACAACAACACCGTTTACTCCCGCGTTAACGTTTTGAGTTGGAGCGCCTGATGAAAAAGCGATACTTCCTCCAGCACCTGAACCTCCTGGTCCAGAAGCCTCATCCAAAGTAACCCAGAATGGAGGATTATTATATAATCGCATATCTTGATTCCCTCCATTTCCACCTATGGCAGTGAACGATAATGAGGCAGGAATAGCTGTAGCGTTTTCAACAAAAATGGCACCACCGGCACCACCGCCTCCAGCACCATCATTTCCTTTGCGTTGATTCGCTCCTGAACCAGATGGGTTTTGATTAAAAGGATTCGTTTTTTGTCCTGCAGCCCCATTAGCGGAGATTGTACCAGAACCTGTCATAGTTCCGTAAGAAAGAATAAAAACAAGTCCTCCACCTGCTCCACCAGCCCCACCTTGAGCACCATCTTGATCACCAGCACCTCCTCCTCCACCGAAATACAGTCGAGTAGGATCATACGCTAAAGGGTGACCGCCAAGTCCTCCATTTGTTTTTCTAGAATCACCTCCCCAACTTGAATTGTCAGGCCCCACAGTCATCTCATCTCGGTCTGTTTGAGCCAATCCATAACCACCTCGACCTCCACCAGGACTCGTATTTGTGCCAATTGGCAAAAAGGGAATATGATGAGAAGGTGGCCAGGCAATATCGTTATTTGGATTAGGGGGCCAAGATATATCTACGTTCCATGCTGGAGTATAGGCTCCACCGTTTTGGTCTGGTGTTCCAGTACCCGTATATCGCAAAGGACTTGCGCTCACATTGGCACCACCTCCACCGCCGGCGTTTTGATAGCCACCACCGCCACCGCCATTGGTTGCAGCACCAATACCATATCGCGAACAAATAGGAGTATATTCGGCTGTAAAACCAAAAATTCCTTCTCCCTTTTCTGACCCTTCCGCTGGGTCGCTTGAACCCAAGAAGCGAACAGAAACTGGTGGTGTTGAACTACCCACCTTACCAGTTAAATCAAGCGCTCCACCTCTAAAACCAAATCCATTTGCGTGAATTAAACCACCTGCATTTACTGTTAAAGCGCCATCTACTTCTAGCGCTACAATTCCTCCAGTTGTGCCATTCCATGCTGTTGGTACGATTGAAGAGCCCGCATTAACAGTTAAATTATCATATCTAGGAATTCGCACAATTTGGACATGGCCTGATGCAGTATAATTGTTTTTAAGACCGCATTGTAATTGGATGGACGTTCCATTCGGGACAGCTCTTACTTCTGCTCGTTCAAATTTCCCAGCATTATTATAGGATCCATAACCATTCGCTCCGAAGTCTGTTCCAATACTGCCCCACATTTCTGCATGATCGAACCAATTCCCATTCCAAGTAAAACCTGCTGGGACCGAATACGAACAAAAAGCGGCATCATGATTCATAGATGCACCTTGCATTTGAATAATTAAAATTAAATCTCCGGGTGCTAGATTTCCAGAAAAACTAGCTCCTGACATTGCGCTAGAAGCAACGTTGATGGTTGTTCCACCAATTGACGCATTTGCAGTTAAACTTGTATATGTATTTACTACGTTATTCAAGGTTGAAATAGTAGCATTACCATCTTTAGCACGTTGGGCCTGGCTTTGAAATCCAATAAAAATAGTGAAAAGAGAAAAAAGTATAGTTTTGAAAAGTTTCATTGATGAAGCGTTTTTCTAGTTTTTATAAGTTGTACTATTACAAACGAAAATAATCAAAAAAAGTTGGCTTTCAGCCTATTTTATTCAGTATTTCATTCGTTATTCTCGCAGCTGCGGGACAAATTTCTATGTTTTTTAAGGTCAAATCTAAAACTTGAACAACTTTTCTTTGATCGGTATGTGGATATTCACTGCAGGCCTGTGGTCGAAAATCATATATTCCACAAGAATTATCTTCAGCTAAAAATACGCACGGAGAAGACTTCAAAACCCAAAAATCATCTTCATCGAATCTCAGGTATTTACGTTCGAATTCTGAAACACCCATTTTCATTTTTTTTGCAATTCGCTTTATATCAATATCTCTGAATATTGGACTTGTAGTTTTGCAACAGTTTGCACATTTTAGGCAATCAATTTCCTGAAACGTTTCTTCATGCGCATCATAAAACAATCCATCCAAATTCTTCGGTTTCTTTTTTTTAAGCTGTTGAAAAAGCTTGGCAATTTCAGCCTTTTTCTCTTCTGCTTCATCAATGTAATTCTGATATTCCATAAAACGATGTGTTGTAAAAAAAGGAATTCTACCCTCTCTTTTCTATATTTACAACGAAAATACTAAAAGATGGAGAAGTTTGACTTAATTGTAATTGGTGGAGGTCCTGCTGGATATGCTGCAGCGATGCGCGGGATTGACTTTGAAAAAAAAGTTTGTCTAATCGAAATGGACAAAGTAGGTGGTGCTGGAATTTACAATGGAGCGCTTTCTTCAAAAACACTTTGGGAATTAGCAAATAAGGTCGCACACATCAACGAATCCCTTACTCTTAAAGGTCGTTCTCCATATTCATTGACTTGGAATGAAGTGAAGCAAATTCATGATGAGGCAATTTTCGAACGTAAATTTCAATACACCTGCCACATTAAACTTTTACAAAATGAAACTTCAAAACGACTGCTTTATTACGAGCGTGGACTTGGAAAATTAGTCAATACAAACGAAGTCGAAATTTTACACGAAGGAAAAACAAAAACTGTTTGGGGAGAAAACATCATTTTAGCCACAGGAAGTAGACCTAGAAATTTGCCAAACATTCTCGTTGACGAAGAATATATTTTATCTAGTGATGGAATTGATAAATTAAAAGACTTCCCCAAAAGCTTAGTTATAATTGGAGCCGGAGTTATTGGATGCGAATACGCAACAATTTTCTCCAATTTCGGAAAAACAAAAGTTCACATCATAGACAGGCAAGATACGATTCTTCCTTTTGAAGATGATGATATTAGCGAATTGGCAGGTCGAAATCTAGAAAACCATGGCGTTACAATTCACCATAGCGCAAGTCTTCTTCGATTAGTAAGAAAAGGAGAAGGTGTTGAATATGAAATTGAATATCCAGACGGTAGAAAAGAAATTATACAAGTTGAAAAAGCATTACTATCTGTTGGTCGTGTACCAAATATTGAGCATTTAGGACTAGAAAATGCAGGGATTTCAATGTCAAAAAGAGGGTTTCATATTGGTGATGACGATACACAAACCAATATTCCCAACATCTACGCAGTGGGTGATGTTTCCGGACGTATTTGTCTAGTAAACATGGGGGAAATTGAAGCGCGACATGCGGTAGAAAGAGCATTTGGTGGACAAACTGATCGTATTTCGTATGACAATGTATGTACAATTATGTTTTTAAAACCTGAAATCGCGGCGGTAGGACTGAATGAAAAACAATGTTATGAACAGAACATTCCCGTGAAGGTAGTGAAAGTAGATTTTTCTGTAATTGCAAGAGCCATTGCTATGAGAAAGACTGAAGGGTTCTTTAAAATAATTGTTTCCAATGATAAGGAAATGCGTGTATTGGGTATGCGCGCCGTAGGTGAACATGCTTCTTCTGCCATTCAGGCAATAGGATTATTGATAAAAATGAATTCGCCTATTGAAGTTCTTGCTGAGCTAGTGCATCCACACCCTTCAATTGTTGAAGGTATTCAAGAATGCGTTAGAATGTTATTGAATAAATCAGTATTTAAATCGTCTGTTTTTAAAGATAAATTGGCTTGTTACTCACTTGTTGACGGGGTAAAAACACCGCTTGAAAGGTTATAATTGAAATAAAACAATTACTTTCCTCTTAACTCCATTGATCGAAGGGTGTTTATCATCAATGAAGCAATCGTCATTGGTCCTACTCCACCAGGAACTGGGGTGATAAATGAACATTTAGGTGCTACATTTTCAAAATCAACATCACCTTTTAGTGCCCAGCCATTTTTCTTAGAAGAATCTTCAACTCGCGTTGTTCCAACATCCACAACCACAGCACCTTCTTTTATCATATCCGCGGTTACAAAATTGGGTTTTCCGATAGCAGCTATAATTATATCAGCTTTTGCAACTTTCTCTTTCAAGTCTTTTGTTCGACTGTGCGCAAGTGTAACAGTGCAATTGCCAGGGTTCGAATTCTGAGCTAACATAATACTAAGTGGCATACCGACAATATTGCTACGACCTATTACAATACAATCTTTTCCTGACGTTTCTATATTGTATCGTTTTAATAGTTCCAAAATGCCCGCTGGAGTTGCCGGTAAAAAACACGGTAAACTCAACACCATTTTCCCCAAATTTTCTGGATGAAACCCGTCCACATCTTTTAATGGATCAATAGCCATTGTAATTTTCAACTCATCAATATGACTTGGTAATGGCAACTGAACGATAAATCCATCAATGTTTTCATCGTTGTTCAATTCATTCACTTTTGCCAACAATTCTGCTTCTGAAATATCATCATATTTGATAAGCGAACTATCAAAACCTATTTGTTCACATGCTTTAACTTTAGCGTTCACGTACGTTAAAGAACCACCATCGTTACCAACTAAAATAGCTGCCAAATGTGGCGTTTTTTCACCGTTTGACTTTCGTTTTTCTACTGCTCCTTTTAATTCCAATCGAATTTGCGCAGCAGTAGCTTTTCCGTCTAAAATTTGCATTTTGATGTGTTTTTTGGCTAAGATAACACAGATGAGTTAAACTAAAGGTATAGGAAGAAATAAATTTCAAAATAGTTTAAAACTGTTAACTTTGATTAAAAATTAAGCTATGAAATTCTACATTCTCTGTACAACGCTTCTATTATCAGTTTCTCTTTATGCACAAGAAGACGATTATTATGATGAACCAGAAGAAGACAATGAGACGGAATACACTGGAATTTTTCAAGGATCAGAAATTGGCGTTGACGTTGCGTTTACAGCTTCTTCGAATGGAGGAAATGTAGGTTTAGGATTAAAATACGGAGCGAAATTCGGAAAATACATTATAGCAGGACCATCTGTTCGGTATGATTTGACTTGGGTTAAAAATCAAATAGGGACGGCTAATGGACAAAATGGAAAATACAGCGTATACGGAGGAGGAGCATTTCTTCATGGTCGATTTTTCAATGCACTATTTGTCGGGGCTGAATTTGAATACCTTCGATCTCCATATTCCAAAAATGGAGCATTAACCGGTTTGTCGACCTGGGCTCCGACTCTCTTTTTAGGTGGAGGTTTCTCAATGGAGTTCAACGAAAAGATTCGATTAAACGCAGGGATTATGTATGATGTTATAAACGCTCAAAATAGTCCATTTAGAGGGTCATATTCAATAACTCAAAAAGATGCAAATGGTAATATTGTTCGAATTTTGCCGATCATATACCGTATCGCTTTTTTCATTCCAATTGGGTAAGTTCATAGAATACTAATTTCTATGGAAAGAACTCAAACCAATTCGGTCTCGATGTTGTTACTTTGAGGTTATACAGCATTATCGTTTTAATTATTTCAGTTCATTTAAAACATATCGACAATTCGATAAGTAATTCCATTACTGGAAGCTTGTTCTTTCTTTTTCAAAGCTCCAATTTCCTTAATTTTCTATCAGCAGCAATACGACTTAAACTTTAACCATAAAAAAAACGTCAAATTACCTAAGTAAATTGACGTTTCGAACAATCTGTATTTCTTTATTAGAATCCTTGTTGCTGAGGCATTGGAGCTTGAGGCTTCACTAAAGATCCACCAGGTCCGATTTCAACGAGCTCAATAAAGAAGCACAATGATTCTTTTCCGGCTTGTTCTCCGTATGCCATTTGCCAAGGAATGTATGTTCTATATTTCCCACCTTTTTTCATTTTTGGCAGTACAAACGTCCATCCTGGAATTACCCCTCCGTCCAAACTTAATGCTACGGGTTCAGTAGATCCTGACATTCTTTTCATTTCGTAACTACTTTGAACAGTATCGCCTAATGCATTTGTTAAAATATATTCAACGATAACATCATCTTTTTCAGTTGGACTTTTTCCAGTTCCTTCTTTAATCGTCTGCAAAACAATTCCGTTTTCAAATACTTGAACTCCGTTAATTTTTTTCGCATTTGTCATCATTTTATCGCTGTTAATCACATTCAAGTCCATAATAAAATTTTGAACCAATTCCTGACGATCTTGATCAGCAATTAATGTATCAGTTTCATACAAACCGTGCTTGAATCCAGCTTTCACCATATCAAGATTAATCTTTTTATCACCTCCCATTCGGATCATATCTGCATAAAACGAAAATCCAGTTTTTCTACCTAAGCATTTAGATCCAGATTTTAAATAGGTTGTATCAAAATCTTGGTAATACGGTCCGAATAATTTTTTCAATTCTTCGTCACATTCCGAACAATCTTTTTTATTCAAGTTTTCATTGAATCCGGCAATTAATTCGTCTTTGTCCAAGTCTTTCATTTTGTCCCCACTTTGCAAAATTGATTCCGCATTAAGAGCACCCAAAACATACCCGATTTTGTCTTCAGCTGTATTTAATACAATTGGAGTTTCTTCTGCAACGCTATCCCCGCATGCAAATAATAGTCCCAAAGGAACGATAAAAAGTAATTTTTTCATTAAGCAATTTCTAATAATTCAACATCAAATACTAAAGCCATATAAGGTTCAATAGGTCCTCCCGGATGTGGTTGAGCTCCATATGCTAAATTTTGAGGAATGTACAATCTGTACTTCGCTCCTTGTGGCATTAATTGTAACGCTTCTGTCCACCCTGGAATAACTTGATTCACACCAAATGAAGCTGGTTGTCCTCTTTCGATTGAACTGTCAAAAACTGTCCCATCGATAAGTGTTCCGTGGTAATGTACAGTAACATTGCTCGTAGGAGATGGTTTTGCCCCGTTTCCAGCTTCAATAACTTCAAATTGTAAACCAGAAGGAGTAGTTGTCACTCCCTCTTTCTTTGCATTTTCTGCTAAGAACGCTTCTCCTGTTTCTTTATTTGCACCAAAAGCCTTTTCGCTTTCCGCTTGCATGAATTTTTGAATAATTCCGTTCGCTTGTTCTGGTGTATACTTTAAGTCTTTTCCTTCAAAGGTGTTTTTAATTGCCTCAGTCATTGCATCTAAATCTATATCACTAAGGTTTTGTTCTTTTAAACTTCCACCTAAACTCATTCCCACACAATAACTTACTGCTTTTAATTCTTCTGACATCTTTTTCTTTTTTTTTAAGCAAAGATAATCTTTCTCCTAGGATGGCAAATAAAATGGGCCAATTATAATTTAAAATAGATAATTAACAAACTAAGGCCTTTGATTATGCTTTTTTTTATTTGGATTTAAAAATTACTTAATCGATTTAGTTCTAAAACAAACGCGCTCACGCGACATTCAACCGACCTTATATTATTAAAAATCAGCGATATGATAGTGCTCAAATAGTAAAAATGTAACATTTAATGCCTATTTTGTAAAAGAAAAGTACTAATTAACTTTTATTATTATGAGACTACTATTATTATCCTTTTTGTCAATGGTTTCCTTTTTTGGCGTTTCTCAGGCAACTTTGGAGAATGCACGAATGATTCCTGAAGGAAACACTGTACCAAGTAATATTGAGCGCTATAAAGTTGATTACGAGGTCGTAAATTATACTTTTATAGATGGAGACAGTACTATTTTAGAACAAATTGACTTGAATTTCTTAGAGCAATTTAGAAGACCAGATTATGATTCAAGAGTCGAAGATCCAGTAACTGGTTTACATGTTCTTTTATACGGTTCAATGAAAAAGGAAGGGTCTCATAATATTAATCTTGAATCAGAATAATTATGAAAACTAAAAACTTACTAATTCAGACCTTATTAGCATTGATTGTTTTATTGCAATCAACAACATTGCATTCACAATGTGCTAATTGTTCAGCAAATTATCCTGCAGGAACATTCTCTACTACTTCCAATACACTAACAACAGTTAATACATGTATTTATGGTGGTGAATACGCAGTTTACAATGTTACTGCTGGAGAAACGTATACATGGACAACATGTGGAGATACTGACTTTGATACACAATTAACACTGTGGACAGGGGCTTCTTGCGGAACTGGTTTTTTAGCCTATAACGATGATGCTTGTGGATTACAATCGACGATAACTTGGGTTGCTACTTTTACAGGTACAGTTAATTTGTTAGTTAGTCGATATAATTGTGCAAATCAATCTACATGTATGACTGTGCAATGGGCTTGTACGAGTTGTGGAGCTGTTCCGGGTTGTACAAATCCAGCGGCAAGCAATTATAATCCTGCTGCAACAATTGATGATGGTTCCTGTGTCTTCCCAGGAGTAGATTATGTTCATCCAACAGTTGGTGGTGCCGGTGAATTCGTTGGAGCGTGCATGGTAAATGATTGTGGTCCGTTCCGTTATACAGATAACGGTGGTTTGGCAGCAAATTATTCTACTAACATTGGTATTACTGGTCCTCCGACACATTATGGTGGAATTTACCGCGTATTTTGTCCTGAAACGGCTGGCATGTGTATGCAAGCCACATTTAACTCGTTTAGAACATTTAACAATAGAGATTATCTTCAAGTGAAAAGTGGGCCAACTCAAAACAGTCCAGATTTTGCCTTAAATCATGCTCCTACAGCATGGGGTGGAATAAATGGAATGTGGGGGAATTTGAATGGTGTCACACCATTTTCTTTTACATCTACTGATGCTAGTGGCTGTTTGACATTTAGATTTCATTCTGATGCAGCAAGTACACATACTGGTTGGGACGCAACTTTGCAATGCGTACCTTGTGCTGGAGGTCCAAGTGGAACAGATAACAATGACTGTCAAACTTTAACAGCCTTGTGTGCTGGAACTGCATTACCAGGGAACTCTTCTGGTCCAGGATTAGTTTCTGATGGTTGTGTTTTCGGTCAATGTCCTGCTGGTGGAGAGAACTTCTCTAATTGGTATACATTTCAAGCTCAAACAACAGGAACATTGAATATTACTATAACACCAACTACCCCATCAGATGACTACGATTTTGCAATTTATGGCCCAAACGTGACATGTTCAACTTTGGGAAATCCTGTGAGATGTTCTGACGCAGCTACAACGGGCGCAACAGGCATGGGTGGAGATGTTGACCTTACTGAACCAGCTGCTGGTAATGGACAGTTAGCGACTATGAACGTTGTTGCCGGGCAACAATATATCATGGTTGTTGATGAGTGGACAGCAACGGGTTCAGGATATACATTGACTTTTGGTGGAACAGCATCTTTGGATTGTGTCGTGTTACCTGTTGAACTTGCAGAATTTAATGCTGAATACGTACCAAGTGAAGATATCGTTGATATTTTCTGGAGAACAGAATCTGAAAGAGATAACGATCGTTTTGAAGTAGAGCGTTCAACTGACGGAATTAATTGGGAAATAATACACGTAGTCAAGGGAGCAGGAACTACTACATATGAAACACAATATTACGTTGCAGATCCAAATCCATTTTTAGGCGTTAACTACTATCGTTTAAACCAATGGGATACAGACGGAAACGGAAAATACTCCGAAGTAATTGCTGTGAATATTTTGGATAACGTATACGATATGTTGACTGTTTTCCCGAATCCAACTAAAGAATCAGTTGAGGTTATTTTCAACTCGTACTCTAAGGAACAAGTGATGATGACTTTAACAAATAGCAGTGGGAAAGTTATTGTAAACACTCCTATTGATGCTGTATCTGGCGGAAATCGTTTTAATTTAGACTTGAATGGTCAATCAGCAGGTGTTTATATTGTAAGCATTATTACTAGAGATAAAGTTTATAGAGAACGATTAATCAAAGAATAAAATAATTAAAAAAGCCTTCCGTAGAAGGCTTTTTTTTTGTGCTCAAAATTCGTTTTTTGATTTATTTAAATGAATAACGTATTCCCAAAAATCCACGTATTCCCTGATTTGGACCGTAGACATAAGATGGATCAAAAGTTAAACCGTAAGGATTATCTGCTGTAACTAGCGCTTGTCCATTTGAATCAAATTGAACATTTTTATCGAAAGGATCATTCGAGCGTGCTATAATGAATGGATTTCCTTTATTTGGTGTCCAGTTCAATAAATTTTTAACTCCACCATACACTTCAATCCCGTGTTTGAATTTTTTAGTGATTTGAATATTTTGAATACTCCACCACGGTGACATTTCACTTCTTGGATCTTCGGCACTTAGCAAAGGAAGACGCATTGGACCGTACACATTTCCCGTGTAATCTATCGATAAATCAATTTTAGAAAAAGTGTAGCCCACACTCCATACTCCAGTAAAATGTTCAGTAAAAAGTTGCTGTGTTTTCACTTTATTCTCGACACTGTAAACATCCATATATGTTGCACCGAGTAACATTTTCAACCCTTTATATGACACGTCAAAGTTTAAAGAGATGCCTTGTGAAACTGCAAAACCATCCAGATTATCATAAATAATTTTGTTTGGATCAGTATCATAATCTGCAATGATTTTATTGTTGAAGTAGGTATAAAACACTGTTCCATCTAAGCCGAAAAACAATCCGTTTTTAGACACAAGCTGCTTCACAAAATTAATATTTCCATTCCATGAAGTTTCAGGATGTAAATCCTCAAGAAATTCAACTTTCCGAGAACCAGTTAAAGCTGCGTGATCTTCTGTAAAAATATTCGCTACACGATAACCATTTCCGATGCTAAAACGTAGAATATTTTTCTTGTTTCGCGAGTTCCATTTGTAATTTAAACGAGGAGTAAATATACTTCCGTGAATTGAGTTGTAATCGTAACGAAGGCCTAGTAAGATTTTGTTGTTTTCGTTTATACTGATTTCATCTTGAATAAAAACTCCTGGTAAATGGGTGTTTGACGGCATGTTTTTACCTATTCCAAGCGTGTCAAAAGTGGCAGTCGCTGGTGTATTATCATCATAATAAGTATATCGAAAAGTCGCACCAACTAGCAGGTCATTTCGATGAAACTCCTTGCTCCATGTTAACTGACTGAATGCGATATATTGTTGTGCGTTATACGAAAGATTTCCGTATACGCTATTTTGATCATGACCGTTTGCACTGAATTGAAAAGTAATATTTTCCTTAATTGGCAATTGATACGCTCCAAACAATTCCCATCGCTTTGTGTAAATACTTTCACCATAAATACTGTCACCACCTCTAAACTTTTTCGTCCAATTCATTTCTCCTCCCCATCGATCTTCGTACACATAACGAGCTGCTATTGAAAAAAGACGATTGTCTTTTCGGTCAAAATTCCATTTATTGAAAACCGAAATTCTATTTTGTAAAGTAACATCTGTAAAACCATCATCGTTTTTATCCATTGGAACTGAATAATTGTAATAATTCACACCAATTAATGACTGCGCTTTCTTTCCAGCCTTAAATTTTCCAGCAATATCTGCATTCAATTCGCCCCAAGTTGTTGCAAAAACATCCGAAGAAACTAAAGGAGCACTGGTCGGTTTTTTAGTTATGATATTTATCAAACCACCAACCGCTTCACTTCCATACAAAGTAGAAGCTGGGCCTTTCACAACTTCCACTCTATCAATTAGCGACTGGGGAATTCCACTCAATCCATAAACGGTAGAGAGCCCACTAACAATTGGCATTCCATCAATTAAAATCATTGTGTATGGTCCTTCCAAACCATTTATGTGAACATCTCCAGTACTACAAATATTACAGTTTAATTGAGGGCGAACGCCATTGATATTTTGAAGAGCATCAAATACTGAAGGAGTTGGATTACATTGAAAGAAGCTCGCTGTATATACTTCAACAGGTACAGCACTTTCCAATTTTGAAACTTCCTTCATTGTGCCAGACACAACCATTTCATCTAACTCTGAAGTTTTAGAAAAAACATCAAAATCTACTGTTACTTGAGTATTGTCTTTAATATGAACTGATCGTTCCTCTCTTACATTATCAATAGTTGAGACTATTAGCTTATACTTTCCAGAAGGAACGTTTTCTATTAGATAGCACCCGCTAATATCGGTTAAAGAACCATATTGAGTGCCCTCCAGATAGACTTTTGCAAATTCAGTTGGCTTGTTATCACAATTCACATATCCTTCTATGGAAGATTGCGAAAAGGTGTTCGAACAAAACACAATGAAAATTGAAATAAAAACGCAAACAACAATTTGACTCTTCATACTTAAACTATTTCAAGTACAAAACTAATAAGTTAGATTAGTCTAACAAATATATTTACCAAATTTATTTCACATACTTTTTAATACGACTAAATAACCTAGTATTCCTGCGGATATTAAATCTATAAAACGAAACTCTCTGAACCTTTAGAGTGCGTGAAGAATATCTTCCCAAAGATCT
Organism: uncultured Flavobacteriales bacterium; assembly: GCA_913059205.1. Classification (GTDB taxonomy): domain Bacteria; phylum Bacteroidota; class Bacteroidia; order Flavobacteriales_D; family Crocinitomicaceae; genus UBA4466. The sequence continues at coordinate 23,812 of CAJXRM010000022.1, read as the reverse complement.
TCTACGTTTTCTAAACCGATGGACAATCGAATTAAACCATCAGTAATTCCGACTTCTAATCGCTGTTCAGGAGTCAATTTAGAGTGAGTCGTTGACGCGGGATGGGTTGCAATGCTTTTTACATCTCCGAGATTCGCTGTCAGAGAAAACAATTGTAAACGATCTAAAAAACGCTGCCCACCGTGCACCCCGCTCTTCAACTCAAAACTTATTATTCCACCTCCTGCGCTCATTTGACGTTTGGCTATTTCGAATTGGGGGTGAGTTTCCAAAAATGGATATTTTACTTGTGCAATCGCACTTGTTTGTTCCAATCTCTTTGCTATTTCAAATGCGCTATTGCAGTGACGCTCCATTCGAACGTCTAGAGTTTCTAACGATTTAGATTGAATCCATGCGTTAAATGGACTCAATGCTGGACCTGAATGACGTGCGAAGTTTTTTACTTCATCAATAATTTCATTGGAAGCTAAAATAATACCTCCTAAGGTTCTTCCTTGACCATCAATATATTTGGTAGAAGAATGAATTGTAACATCCGCTCCTAACGCCAATGGTTGCTGTAATAAAGGCGTAGCAAAACAATTATCTACGACCAACAGCACTTTTTTTCGCTTACAAATTGCCGCTAATCGTTCTATGTCGATTATATCCAATCCTGGATTGCTTGGAGTTTCTATATAAACGATTTTCGTGTTTTCCTTTATCGCAGCTTCGTACCCCTCATAATCATCAAAATTCACATAATTAGAATTGATATTCCATTTGGGAAGTATTTCTGTCAATAGCTTATGTGTAGAACCGAAGATAGAACGACAAGAAACTATATGGTCTCCAGCCGAAAGTAATGCTCCAAATAATGTAAAAACAGCCGACATACCAGTTGCAGTTGCCCAGCCATTTTCAGCACCTTCCAACAACGCCATTCGTTGAATAAATTCATTCACATTTGGATTTCCATAACGTGAATATATTAGGCCTTCCTTCTCATCTGAGAATTGTGCTCTCATGTCTTCTGGATCATCGAAAACATAACTACTTGTCAAATAAAGTGGGGCTGAATGCTCATTGAATTCAGTTCGTTTAATTTGATTGCGAATGAGGTCTGTCGTTAATTTTGTCATTTTTGTACAATTTTAAACTCTATGCGAATGTCATCCTTGAGTGATGCTGCTACTGAACAATATTTTTCTATCACAAGTCCAACTGTTTTTTCAAGAAGAGTTTTGTCGATAGATTTATCAATTACGAGTTCTATTTCAAATGAATTGAAAGCGCTAGGAACAGTTTCATCTCTGTTGCCTACAACTTTCATTTGATACAATTCAGGCTCAATTCTTTTTTTATTTAGAATAGAAATTACATCTATTGAAATGCACCCAACCAGCGATCCTGCTAATAAATCCATTGGCCGAAACCCTTTGTTTTTACCACCAATTGTAGGATTTGCATCCATCAAACACGTGTTTCCATTTTCATTCGAAAATTCAAATACAAATGGATTTTCAATTCGTTCTAATTTCATTTTTTTCAATTTTATGTGCAATTAAGCTATAAATAAACGTACCAGCAACCGCTCCAACTAGTAAGCTCAATCCTATTTGCCATTTTAACCCAATTAAAATATAAATTGGAGCGGTACATGCCCCTGTTATCGACCAACCTACTCCAAAAAGCAATCCGCCAATGACACTTCTTTTCCAGTTTATCTTTTTTGGAATAAGTATAATTTCTTTCTGGTAGATTGACTTTAGTTTCTTTTTTTTAATAAAATAAACGAAAATTGCTGCGGTTCCTATGGCTGAAAAAAGGAGACCATACATATGAAATGATTTAAAATAAAACATTTCTTGAATACGATACCACGAAAAAGCTTCAGAGGCAATTAATACAAGCCCAAATAAAAAACCGAGAATCACTGTTAAAATCAACTTCATTTCTTCAAAATAATAATGGATTAATAAATTGTGCCGTTAACACTCCGGCTATAAAAAATGAAACCGTTGCAATAATGGAGCTAACAGAAAATTGAGAAACGCCCATGATACAATTTCCAGCTGTACAACCATCCGCATATCGCGCACCAAAACCAATTAATAGTCCACCAATTAAAAACAAAAAGGCATTGTCACTTGTATATATTTCTCCCATCAAATATGGAATTTCATTAGGAACATTTTCAATCACCAAGTCTTCCAAGGAAATAAAATAGGAAGAAGCCAGCGCAGATAGTAGTATTCCCACTGCAAAATGAAACTGCCAATTTGACTTCGTTTTTGCATTTATAAAATAGCTGCTTTTCGGTAAAAAATGACTCAAAATGAAAGAAAAACTTGATGACACTCCAAATTGTTTCTGACGTAAAAAAAGTAATGCAGGAACAATTAATCCGATTAACGGACCTGCGATATACCAAGGTAAATAAGGTTCCATATCAAACAATTAAATTATAAATATTCCAATTCACGTCTTGCGTTCTTGACTTCAATTAACTCTTCTGTTGCTTTCAGTTTATCACTTAAAATCACCAAAGACAAATCAGTTCTATTATTGAATTGCAGGGCAGAAAGTTCGCTAAATTTGACCCAACCCGTTTGATACACGTAATCATCGCTTTGAAACAATTCATCTACATGATAAAATGGTACTTCATTTACTGCTTCAATAAAAGGCGATCCGACATATACTTTCAAGAAAAAATCATTACTAAAACGCAATTTTTTTCCTTCTTTTGATTTTCTGTATTCATATTGATAATCAAATTTTAGGGCAGAAACATCGGATAAAACGGCACTAGCTGTTGGGTAACTTCCAGCTCCTTTGCCTATAAACAATTGTTTATCTGAGAACAACGCTTCAACAACTACTGCGTTAAATTCATTGTTGACATTGTAGGCAAAATGAATGTCTTTGATAAAATGTGGTGCGACAAATCCAACAATTGAATCACCCAACTTTTCAGCTCTTGAGAACAATTTTATTCTGTATCCCTTTTCTTTTGCGTAGGCAACTTCGTACGGCGTAATTGCTTTTATGCCGATATTTTGAATTTGTGCTGGTTTTACTTTTACACCGAAAGCGTGCTTAATCAATAGAACCAATTTATATTTCGAATCATAACCATCAACATCTAGTTTTGGATTTAGTTCAGCAAAACCGAGATTTTGAGCATCCTTCAACGCCTCTATATAACCAATTCCTTCGTTCGATTTCGTTAAAATATAATTTGTTGTTCCGTTCACAATCCCTTCAATCGAAGTCAATGAATCATTGTTGTAATATTCTTCCAAATTTCGAATAATTGGAATTGAACCAGCGACAGCTCCTTCGTATAAAAGTGATGCATTATTCTCCTTCGCAATCAATACTAATTCATCCAAATGTTCCGCAAGTAATTTTTTGTTTGCTGTTACAACATCCTTTCCAGACGACAAAGCCGATTTAACTATTTCAAACGCTGCATCGCTATCATTTATTAATTCAATAACTACATTGATGTCTTCATCATTCAAAATATCGTTTACGTCAAATGAAAAATGGTCAAGCGAGAGTGTTCGCTCCTTTTTGGGATCTTGTACAACGATTCGTTTAATTCTAGCATCAATTAATCTTGACTTATTCAAAACTTGATATAATCCAGATCCAACACATCCAAATCCTACTAATCCTATATTTAATTTTTTGCTCATTTTTTTTTTAATTTTTAAAGGTTTGACTTAAGTCGTACAGCACATTATCAGTCGACTTAGATTTGAAAGTTGTTTTTTTGCATCGTTTAAAATCATTGTATATAAAATCGGCAAGAACCTGTTCCAACTCCTTCGATTCAACCAAAAAGCCGTCGTGACCGTAATCTGAATCAACTTCGTAGTAATTTGAATTTGGGATGTATCGAGCTAATCGTTTTTGCTCTGCTGGTGGAAACAATTGATCGCTTGAAATACCTATTACAAGTGTGTTTGCCGTAATTCGAACCAAAGCAGCCACGATAGATTCTCTACCTCTACCAACATTGTGGCTGTCCATCGCCTTTGTCAGAGCGACGTACGAATGCGCATCAAATCGTTGTGCTAATTTCTCGCCTTGATAACGCTGATAACTACTCGCTTTAAAATTATCTGTAACATTATTCGATTCTTCTGATTGCGTATTCAAATACCCTTTGTATGAACGGTAACTGAGCAAAGCTATGCTACGGGCGATTTTTAAACCGCTCTTACCACCATCAATTTTGCCATAAGTTGGGTCACTGAATATTGCCAAACGTTGACTTTCATTAAAAGCTATGCCGTAAGGAGAATGCTCAGCATTTGTCGCAATCAACACCAAATTTTTAAACCTTTCCGGTGTGTCAATTGCCCATTCAACAGCTTGTTGTCCTCCTAAAGAAGCTCCAATTAATGTTTGAATTTCATCTAATCCCAAATAGTTTCTCAAACGTTCATGTGCTTTTGCCATGTCGCGAGTTGTAAATAAAGGAAAATTACTGAGCAACGGTCCTGATTTTTCGAACGTTGTTGGGCCAGTTGAACCGTAGCATGAACCAATTGAGTTTGGACAAACAATGAAGTGTTTTTCTGGATCGAATAATTTACCGACACCAAAAAATTGAGGCCACCATTCGAGAACATTGCTGTTGGCAGTTAAGGCGTGACACACCCAAATAACGTTTGATTTATCACGGTCCAGATTACCAAAAGTTTGATAAGCAATATCCAAATTATCGATGGACTGTCCGTTTTCTAATACGAAAGGATTGATAGATTTATATACTTTAAGATTTGTTGACATAACTGTTCTTTTACCAATTTGATGAAAAATATGAAGAGGATGAAACAACGAGAAGTTCGTGTTATTCTAGCGTTAATACGATCGAGAACCGTGTATTAATTGCAGCAATAGCAGCGCCACAAGCGCATATTTTTTCTCATGCTAACAGAAGTCAGATGAACTAAATAAAAATCCTTAGTTGGGAAATTGGTGTTGTTCGAAATTGAAAATTCTTTTGTCATACCTATTAAATTTATATTCTTCCGCAGAACGGAATCAGGATTTGGCACCGGTTTTCCAATCCCTTTAATCGGGACTTCAAGTTGGTTGCCAGAGGGTCAATGAGCCTGTCTCTCACCTCTTCTTTATAAATCATACACCACTTTGGTAATGATGGCACAAAGGTCTGAAATTTATTTCCATAAATCCAACTGTTTTTTTAAAAAAAATTATTTAAAGTTTTTAATGGCCTGTTTTACAAGGTGTTAAATAGAAGTTATTATTTACTTATCTTTAATTATTTACAACTGAAAACATTTCTTAATTTTATAGAATGAAAATTTATTCGGTTGCTTCCTGGATGGTTGTTGCATTTTTAATGCTCTTTTTACTTGTTTATGGTGAACCGATAATAGTTCCATTTGTTATAGCAATATTGATTTGGTTTGTTGTAAAAAAGATGAGAAATCTTTTGGATAAATCTCTTTTCATTCAAAAGTATATTCCGAGTTGGTTAAAAACTGGATTGGCTTCTTTTGTAATTTTCGGAGGTATCTTTTTCATTGGTCAGATGTTAACTTCAAATATTCAAAGCTTAGGTAATTCTTACAATGAATACGTAGTAAACATAGAGCAAATTGCGATTAAAATCAATGAAATATTCAACATAAATCTTACGAAAGAATTGAATCATTTTGTTGCCAATTTCGACTTTTCAAGTTATCTGCAATCACTTTTTAATTCGCTTTCTGAATTACTTGGAAACATGGTAATGATTATATTTTATGTTGTTTTTCTTTTCGTAGAAGAATCCCTTTTTCAGCATAAGATTAAGCTGATTTTCGAACCAAATAACCGTTTTGAAAAAGTAAGTGGAATTCTTCAAAAAATTGACAAATCAATGTCAAGTTATATTAGTTTAAAATCGTTGGTGAGTCTTTTAACAACGACATTAAGTTACTTCATTATGCTAGCGGTTGGAATTGACTCTCCGTTGTTTTGGGCATTTTTAATTTTTATGTTCAATTTCATTCCTTCAATTGGTCCAATCTTGGGAACTCTGCTTCCTTCATTATTCTGTTTGATCCAATTTGGAACGTTCACTCCCGCCCTTGTAGTTCTTTTCGGAGTTGGAGGAGTTTCGGTTTTAGTTGGAAGTCTTGTTGAACCAAAACTAATGGGAAATACATTAAACATCAGTCCGCTGGTTGCAATTATATCCTTGGCACTTTGGGGAAGTATTTGGGGAATAATTGGTATGTTGTTGAGTGTTCCTATCACTGTGGCAATGATCATTGTATTCTCACAATTTCCAAACACACGCTCGATAGCAATATTGCTTTCGGAAAAAGGTAGGGTTTAAGATTATGGAAAATATACAAAACGTAATCAACGTATTCGATAGCTGTTCTGCAGAATACGAAAAAAAGTATATGGGAATCAGTCTTTACATTCCATCTATTGACTTATTCTGTTCTTCCGTTAAAAAAGATAGAGCTGCTATTTTAGAACTTGGCTGTGGACCAGGAAATATTACGCGTTATATCGCCGAACAACACCCACGTTACTCTATACTTTCAACAGATGTTTCAACAAACATGCTGAAACTAGCCCGTAAAAATGTTCCTAACGCTTCATTCGTTGAAATGGACTGTAGATCGGTTAGCAACCTCAACGGAACGTTTGACGGAATTGTGTGTGGATTTGTACTCCCCTATTTAAGTAAAAACGAAGCTATTCAGTTAATTCACGATGCCTCAGATTTATTAGAACCGGAAGGGATTTTATACATCAGTACAATGGAAGGGTTGTATTCAACGTCGGAACAAACAAAGTCCAGTACAGGAGAATATGAACTTTTTATTCACTATCACGAATTTGAATACCTCGACCAAGCAATTAAAGATGCAGGATTGTTTTTGCTTAAAACCCTTCGCGTAGAATCCGTTTCCGCTGGAAAGGATGTAGTTGATTTGATTCTATTGATAAAAAAGCAAGTTTAGTTTGCAGACTTCCCTTCGAATTCGCTTAGTCAGCGTATACAAGAATAGTTGACTGAATGGAGTCGAAGGCATCAATTTTTATTACAGCTTAAAATGCTTTTCTACTTCTTCTGTGATGTAACCGCCAATTGCTAAAGATGCTGTTGCAGCTGGCGAAGGCGCATTTAAAACGTGTATCGCATTTCCATGGTATTCGATTCTAAAATCGTCTCTCGTATCACCATCTTGACGTAACAACAATGCTCTTACTCCTGCTCTACCCGGTTTTATATCATCCATCGTTAAAGAAGGAATCATACGCTGTAAGGTTTTTAAAAATAACTTTTTAGAAAATGCACGTCTATATTCATTGATGCCGAAGCGCATGTTTTTAAAGAACAACTTCCATGTTCCTTGGTAAGTTAGAGCATCCCAGGTATCTCTAAATGAAAAGTCAGTTTTTCCATAACCTTCGCGCTTGAATGTGAACACGGCATTTGGGCCACATTCAATTTCTCCGTCTGTCATTCGCGTAAAGTGAACACCTAAAAAAGGGAAATCCGGGTTTGGTACAGGATAAATTAAATTTTTCACTTTATGTTTCCCTTGCTCCGTTAATTCGTAATAATCACCTCTAAAGCCAACGACTTTTTCCTTCAACTTTACACCGTCTTTTTTGGCCATTCTATCAGCTTGCAATCCTGCACAAAAAACTAAATACCTTGCTTCTATTTTTTGTTTTGGTGTAACCACAATTGATGTCTCACCCTTTTTTTGAATCTCTGTTACTTCTTCATTTAAAAACAAACGACTTTCTGGTTGAATTGCCAGTGCTAATTCGACCATTTTTTTTGTCGCTCCACGGAAATCAATAATTCCAGTACAAGGAACCAATAAACCGGCGATTCCTTCCACGTGCGGCTCGTGAATTTTCAATTCATCTGCAGTTAATTTCGCGAGCCCTTCAATTTCATTTTCCAAACCAGTTTGATAGATTTTCTCCATGTTCTCAAGCTCTGACTCGTCCGTTGCGACTACAATTTTCCCACAAACGTCATGATCGATTCCATGTTCCTTTGCAAAAGCAACCAATTCATGTCGACCTTGGATGCAGTTTCTTGCTTTTAGCGAACCGGGTTTGTAATACAATCCTGAGTGGATTACACCTGAATTATGACCTGTTTGGTGATCAGCCAATTCCCCTTCTTTCTCAATCAACACAATCTTAAGTGCCGGGTATTTTGTTTGCAACTTATAAAATGTTGCCGCTCCAACTATTCCTCCTCCAACAATGGCGATATCAAATGTCATATTTCTTATTTTTTCTGAATAATTCAGTAAAATTAATGATTCAAATTTCATGGTGGTAATTCAAATAAACTTTTCCAATAAAAAAGGGGATAAACAAACCAATTCTACTTTTTGATTTTTTATTTAAAAAACATCCTTATTAGTTTAAAATTTAATGAACTAGTTATCAACTTCGTGTTTTCCTATTCGCTTCATTCTAAATTCAAATCTTAAGTATAAGTTTCAGCACTCCTTCCAATTCAGCATAAATCAAATCGTACTTTGAATTGTATAAAAACCTTATATTATTAGAATAATGATTATTTTATTTTATATATTCATTTTTTTAACATAAAACACTAATAAAGTAAATTTAGACATAGTCGTAATTCATTTTCGTGTTTTTTTATGTGCCATAATCCTACCTATGAAGCAAATTGACTATCGACAACTTATAATCGATCAAAGCAAAGACCTTATTTGGATCGTTGATTCCAATTTTCAGTTGGTTTATGCAAATAAATCGTATTTCAATCTAATGAATGAAATTACAGGTAAGGATAAGGCGCTATTTGAGTCAGCATTTGTTGATGTGTTCGGAGAGAAAGATGCGGAAAAATGGAAAACCTATTATGAAAGAGCGCTTGAAGGTGAATCGTTTGAAGTAGAAGGTCAATTCTTCAACCCAAAGTCGAATGAAATAAAGTATAGTCAAACTTCTTTTGAACCTATTTGGAATGATCTGGAAATAATTGCAGTGAACTGTCAGTCAAGAGACATTACAGAAAAAATTCCTCAGAACGAAAAAGTAATTCAACGACAAAAACGATTCGAGTCGCTAATTGAAAATGGTTTAGACTGTGTCTTAGTTCTCACAGCAGAAGGTAAACCTATGTATGTTTCTAGTTCAATAGAATCCGTTCTAGGTTATACACCGGATGAAACAATGGAAATGAACATCTGGGACTTGTGCCATCCTGATGACTTATCAGGAGCTGAAATTGCTCTTAAACGTTCGATTGAAAGCCCTGGAGTTCCAATTCCTGGTCATATTTCCCGAGCAAAACATAAAAATGGTTCATGGCGCTGGATTGAACCTGTGATTACCAATCTTTTACATGACCCTGCTGTAATGGGTATTGTAGATAATTTCAGAGACATAACAGATAAAATAGAAGAACAGCGAAGATTAAATCTCTTCAAAAGTGTACTTTCTCATGCAAAAGACGCCATTTTTATTACAGAAATAAATACAGAAAAAGAAAATCAGAATAAGATCATCTATGTGAATGAATCTTTCACAAAAATGACAGGTTATAGTCTGGAAGATGTTTTGGGTAAATCACCTGAATTATTAAATGGACCAAATTCCATAAAAGAAGAATTAATACGATTAGAACGCGCCATACAAAATACCGAATCATGCGAGATTACCACAATTAATTACAAAAAAAGTGGAGAAGAATTCTGGGTAAACCTAAACATTACCCCTGTTGCAAATGAATTCGGAAAGTACACACATTGGATTGCCATTGAAAGAGATGTGACCGAGCGTAAATTCAAGGAAATTGAAAAAGAAATTTTGATAAAAATAAACTCCATATTTCTTCAAAATAGTAACAAAAGTTTATCTGTATATCTAACAAAATTATGCAAGGAAGTCAATAATATTGGAAATTTTTCTTTCTCTGAAGTTTGGCTGCCTTCTATTGATAATAAAACTATTAATCGCGCTGCAAATCACGCCACTGACAAAAGCGGGAAATCATTTTATACTAAAGCTCCAAACATTAATTCCTTCGCTCTAGATGAGAAAATGTCTTTACAAGACTGGCAAAATCAAACAATAGAAATTTGGGATGAATCTGATTTTAAATGGAATATTTTTGAAAGAAAGGTAGCCGCAAAAAAAGCAGGAATTAATACCTTAATTAGAATACCTGTTTTGGATAATGAGCAAGTTATTGGAAGGTTGTTATTGGGTTCAGAAAAAACCAAAATCGATTTGCAGTTCTATTTGAGACTTTTTAGAAAATTAGGTTCAACTATTGGGAAAGAATTAAGCCGTAAAAAATTAGAAGTTGAATTAGCTCAAATATTTGACTTTACACCAGATATGATTTGTGTTGCTGGTTTTGATGGATATTTTAAAAAAATCAATCCTGCTGGACTAAAAATCATGGGCTACTCATTAGAAGAAATGTGTTCACGCCCTATTCATTCATTTTTACACGAAGATGATAAGTTGAAAACAGTCGAAAAACAGCAAAAACTTTATCGTGGTGAAAATTTAAAGCATTTTGAAAACCGCTATATTACAAAACAAGGAGGACTGGTATGGTTGAGTTGGACTGCTAGGTCATCTCCAGAACATGGAATTATATATGCAGTTGCAAAAAATATTACTGAAGAAAAGAAATTACGAGAGTTAAACCGAGAAGTTCGTAATATCTCGAAAATAGGAAGTTGGGAAGTTGATTTAATTAATCAAAGTATCTTTTGGTCTGATGAGGTCCATATGATTCATGAAACAGAACCTAATTCGTACTTGCCTTCGTTTGAAACTTCTATCCATTTTTACAAAAAGGAATTTCAAAAATTGGTCTATGATAACTTTGAAAAATGTATATCGACGGGCCAGCCAATTGATTTCGAGGCAATTCTTGTGACTTCCAAAAAAAATGAAATGTGGGTTCGAACGTATGGTTATACTGAATTTATTGATGGCAAATGCACGCGAATTTATGGCAGTATCCAGAATATTGACGCATCTAAAAAAGCTCAAAAAGAAATTAGAGATAGTGAAGAAAGAAGAAGGTTGATTATGAGCGGCGCTTTAGATGCAATTATTTGTATGGACATAAATCAATCCATAACTTTTTGGAATCCTCAGGCCGAAACAATTTTTAAATGGAAAGAAACTGAAGTAATAGGCGAGCATCTTGGAAATTTAATTGTACCTGAGCAGTCCAGAAAATTTCACAATGAAGGAATTCGACATTTCATCAATACCGGGGAAGATAAAATTTTCAGTAAATTACTGGAACTGACAGCTATTCGGAAAAATGGGGAGGAATTTCCCATTGAGCTAACAGTTATTCCGGTTAAACAAGGAAATGATTCCTTCTTTTGTGCATTTATTCGTGACATATCAAAGAGAAAGAAAGCCGAAAAAAACATTCTACTAGCGAACGAACGATTTGAAAAAGTTACGCAAGCAACAAGAGATATGATTTGGGATTGGGACATAGTAAAAGGTACGTTTTATCGGTCTCAAGCTATGGAATATTTTATTGGAAAAGAAACTTCAAGAATGTATTCCTTAGATCAATTCTTGAAAGAATTCGCGCATTCAGAAGATTTTGTCAGAATTCTAAAAAGTGTTGCCACGGCAATTTCAGATCCTGATAGGAATCATTGGGAATTCGAATACAGACTGAACAACAGCAAGGGGGATGTTTACTTTGTAATTGACAGAGGGATAATTATTCGAAATGAAAACAAAAAGGCAATTCGTATGGTAGGAGCGATGACAGATGTTACCAAGCTTAAGCAAATGGAACTTCAACTAAGCGAACTAAATCAATCGCTTCAACTTCGTACTAAAGAGCTTGAACGGTCAAATGATGAATTAGAGCAATTCGCTTACATTGCGTCACATGATTTACAAGAACCATTACGAATGGTATCTAGTTTTATGGACTTACTAAAAAAGAAATACGAAAACCAACTAGACGAAAAAGCACATAGTTATATTTATTACGCTTCTGACGGTGCTCGTCGTATGAGGCAAATCATTCTGGATTTACTTGATTATTCTCGAGCAGGTCGAATCGATAAAGATCTGGTTCCAATTGATATGAACAACATCTTAGATGAATACAAAATATTACGAAGAAAGATTATTGGAGATAAAAACGTTGTTATACTGAGTGATCCATTGCCTAAAGTAAAGTGCTTTAACGCTCCACTCACTCAAACCATTCATTGTCTTCTGGATAACGCAATAAAATACGCTGATGAGAATGTTCCTCCCAAGATTGAAATTCGCTTAACAGAAAATGAAAAAGAATGGGTTTTCCGAGTAATCGATAATGGAATTGGAATAGATAGTAGATTTTTTGATAAAATTTTTATTATTTTTCAAAGGCTAAATAAAACAGAACAATACGAAGGAACTGGCATAGGACTATCAATCACAAAAAAGAATGTTGAATCCTGGAATGGTAAAATTTGGCTAGAAAGTAAAATAAATGAAGGAAGCACATTTTATTTTACAATTAATAAAAATTAAGTTCTACCATGTAGTGGTTAAAATTTGATTTGTTCGCTTTAGTTATTTATAACTAATCTATTGGTTTTTAAATATTAAATCTTATTTTTATTAGAAGCAAAAACACTCAAAATGCCACTAACAAAAGAAAATCGATTTTCGTCGTTGTTTACTGAAAATGACATTTTAGTGCTTCAACGGTATTTTGAACTGAATAAAAAATACCACATTCTTATTAACGAGCAGATTGCCAAAGACTTAAGTAATCATCCTTTATGGGGTTCTATACTTAAAATGCAAACTCCAACACAACAAAAGGAACAGAATGAAAGATCCTATGAGTTACAGCGAGCAGCAATATTTGATGGTAAATGGGATGAATATTCTACACACCTAAAAATGCAAGGTGCTTTCTATGCACAGCTCAATATTGATTATTCAGATTGGTATGAAATAATTAAAATGTATAAAGATTACCTTATACCTCATATCAAGAAAGATTTTACGGATTCAAGCATAGACGCAATTGATTTTTTAGATGGCCTGTCAAAATTAGTGGATTACGCAATGTACGTTATTGCCGAAGCCTATTTTGAAGAAAAAAATAGTTTTCTAACAGTCTTAGAAAAAAGCTTAAATGAAATTTACATCTTCGATACAGAAACATTCAAGTTTAAATATACAAATGAGGGTGCACGGCTCAATCTTGGCTATTCCGATTCAGAACTAAAAAAGTTAACTCCAATTGATATAAAACCTGAGTTCACGCAATTGCATTTTAAACAACTAATTGCTCCATTAATAAACAATGAAAAGGAGAAAGTTATATTCATTGCGAAACATGAACGAAAGGACGGCAGTCTATACCCTGTAGAGGTTCATTTACAATTAGTAAACAGAGCTGTCAATACAATGTTCTTTTCCATTGTATTGGATATTACGGAACGCACTGAAGCCAATGAAATTATTCTTCAAGCAAACGAGCGATTTGAAAAAGTTACCGAAGCCACAAAGGATGCAATTTGGGATTGGAATATTGAAAACCAAACTTATTATAGATCCAAAGCTATAGAAAATTTTTTCGGTAAAAAAGTATCAAAACAAATGAAAACCATGGATTTCTGGACTGATAGTTTCCATCCAGATGATCTGAGTAATGTTCAGAATAGTTTAAATGAGGCTATTTCAGATTCGACATGTAATCGATGGGAATCAGAATACAGAATATTTAATGAAAAAGGAGAGACACTTTATGTCATTGACCGCAGCGTAATAATTAGAAATAAAAGTGGAAAGGCAATACGTATGGTGGGAGCAATGAGTGATATCACTGCTCAAAAAAAGCTGGAAACCCAACTAAAGGAACACGCCGTTGAATTAGAAAAATCAAATGAAGAGCTGGAACAGTTTGCTTATGTGGCATCTCATGATTTGCAAGAGCCCTTAAGAATGGTAACTAGTTTTATGGATCAATTAAAACGTAAATACCAAGACCAATTGGACGGAAAAGCACTTAGTTATATTCATTATGCCACAGACGGAGCAAAAAGAATGAAGCAAATTATTCAAGATGTTTTGGATTATTCAAAATCTGGAAAATTAGCTGATACCCAAGTGTCAATTGATCTCAATGAAATATTGACCGGTTATAAAATATTAAGAAATAAAATAATTGAAGAAAAAAATGTACTCATTAAAAGCGATATCCTACCAATAGTAAAAGGCTTTAAGTCTCCAATTACACAAACAATCCATTGCTTACTAGATAATGCAATTAAATATTCTAAAGAAGGAATTCAACCGATAATTAGAATCAGTGTAACTGAAAATGAGGACGAATGGATTGTTTGTGTTACAGATAATGGCATTGGAATTGATGAAAAGTTTTTCGATAAAATTTTTGTTATTTTTCAGCGATTACATAGTAAAGATCAATTTAGTGGCACAGGGATCGGATTGGCCATAGCAAAGAAAAATATTGAATCATGCCATGGCAGAATGTGGGTTGAAAGTGTACTAAACGAAGGTAGTTCATTTTACTTTACATTAAATAAAATTAAATTATGAAACCAGTACACATCTTGTTAGTTGAAGACAATGAAGGAGATATTGTTTTAACCCTTGAAGCTTTTGAAGAAACAAAACTTACATCCAATATTAGTGTCGTAAGAAACGGTCAAGAGGCTCTTGACTTTATTTTTAGACGTGGAAATTTTCACAATGTTGAAAAGCCTGATTTGATACTTTTAGATCTGAATATACCTGTTTTCAATGGTATGGAAGTATTAAAGGAAGTGAAATTAGATTCGGTGTTAAAAAAAATTCCTGTGATTATTTTAACAACTTCATCAAACGAAAAAGAAATTAAAATGGCATACGAATTACATGCTAATAGTTTTGTAACCAAACCGATAGATATGTCTGAGTTTCTAAAGACAGTTGTTTCCATCGAAGAATTCTGGATACAGATTTGTAAATTATCTAATTGATAAATTGCGAATCTCCATTCCTAAGTCAAAACTGATAAAAGTATTAATTGGTATCACCGTTAGAATAAAATTCTATTTCAAAGAGCCGTTACAACAATACTTATAACCTTTTATTAATTCTGAAAAATCGAATTATTAATTTGAATATTATCGTACAAAAGTAAAAAACGATAAACTCAGAACTATGATTACAATAATTTGCAATATTACTTTGATTTAATCTTTGCTTAAATTCCTTAGTTTTGCCCTATGAGAATAGACATACTTACTATTTTGCCCGATTTATTGGTCAGCCCGTTTTCGGATTCAATTATGAAGCGAGCCCAAACGAAAGGTCATTTGGAATTGGTTTTACACAATATCAGAGATTATTCTACAGATAAACACAATAAAGTTGATGATTACCAATATGGCGGAGGTGCTGGAATGGTAATGTCTATCGAACCCATTTCTATATTGATTGAAAAGTTAAAGTCGGAGCGAGAGTACGATGAGATTATTTTCATGACCCCCGATGGTGAAATCTTGGAACAATCCATTTGCAACGATTTGAGTTTAAAAGGAAACATCATCATTTTATGTGGTCATTATAAAGGTGTTGACGAGCGTATTCGTGAACATTATATCACAAGGGAAATTTCCATTGGCTCATATGTGCTTTCAGGCGGGGAATTGGGAGCAGCGGTTCTTGTTGACAGTGTAGTACGACTAATTCCTGGCGTATTGAATGATGAAACATCGGCTTTGACGGATAGTTTTCAAGACAATCTACTTTCACCACCAGTCTATACGCGACCAGAAAATTTTAATGGCTGGAAAGTTCCTGAAGTTTTGCTCTCAGGAGATTTTGGCAAGATTGAAAAATGGCGCGATGAAAAAGCGATGGAACGAACAGTTGCACGACGACCAGATTTATTAAATGAATAGTATGCAAGATATTATTGAAGGACTTAAGAATGGCGGTACGCTATTGTATCCGTCTGACACAATTTGGGGCTTGGGTTGTGATGCAACGAATGAAGAGGCTTGTCAGCAGATTCTTTCCTTGAAAAACAGACCTGCAGAAAAGAGTTTTATTTTATTGGTTGATAGTTTTCAAATGATTGATCGTTTTATTCCAGAATACAATGAAATTTGTTACGATTTGGCAGATTTAGCTGTGAAGCCATTGACGATTATTTATCCGAATGCTAAAGGTTTAGCACCTTCCGTGCTTGCGCAAGATGGTTCTGTTGGAATCCGCATTACGCAAGATCCCAATTGTCTAAAATTGATTCGTGGAATGCGCAAACCGCTTGTAAGCACATCTGCTAATTTGTCTGGTCAACCCTCTCCTACTTGTTATGACGATGTTGAGTCTTCGATTAAAAAGAATGTAGATTTCATTTTAAAAGAACGCTTAACCGAAAAAATGATCACGCCTTCTCAAATTATAAAGATTGGAGTGAATGGGGATGTAAAGGTATTGAGAAAGTAGGCTTCGAATAAATGTTCTCCTCAGTTCCCATTTGCTCGCACAAAAAAAGAAATAAAGAACAACTTATCAGACTTATATTTCATCCGATTCTAGCACTTTTGAAGGTTCGTTTGAGTTTGCGAGTTGAATCATTTTTGATGCAATTTTGGAAGCGTCAATAATGGCGTATTTTTTCAATCCACCAATAAATAATGGTTTTAAGAACTTAAAAATGGCAATACCTATCTTTTCTCCTGCGCGTTTTTCTTTGCGATTTCCACCAATAAAACTTGGGCGTAGAATGTAGGTTCTTTCAATTTCTTCCTTCAAAACATCTTGTTCCATTTCACCTTTAGTTCTGTTATAAAAAATAGAACTTTTCGGATTAGCACCTATCGCTGAAACAATTGCTATTGTATGAATACCATTTGCCTTGCACAACCGAGCAGCAGCGACTGGAATTCCATAATCAATCGTCTTATACACGTTTTTATCTGGTGTTTTCTTTTTTGTTGTTCCTATACAGCAATACACCTCGTCCGCAATAAAATCAGCTTTCGACGTCTCTAACTTTAATAAATCAACCAAATATTCATCAACTTTAGAGTGATGAACTCCTGAAGAACTTCGTGAGAACAAAACGATTTTAGAATACCTTTCGTCCAAAATTAATTGCTCCAAAACCAGACTACCTGTAAGGCCTGTAGCACCTATAATGATTGCAGTTTTCATTTATCAAGTACTCTTTTAATTGACATTTGTGAATATTCTAAATGAAGGGGAAATTTCCAATTTTTCGTTTGAAACTGCCCATCCTGATACCACTACCAAAAATAACAAATACAACAGACGCAAACAAAAAAAGCACCACGTAAGTGATGCTTCTTCTTTAATTATTTTGATTTTAAAATGTACTAATTCTTTGTAAAATGCCTGTTGACAAATCTCTAATTAAGAAAATACCATTTAAATCGAATGGCACATTTTGAGTACCGTTGGAAGTTTTTACAAGCTTTCCATCAGTGGTATAAATTTCTACATTTGACGGGTAAGTTAAAACGATTTCCTGTTTTTCACTGTTATAAAAAGCGTACTCGAAATCTGCAGTAACTGAAACGTATCCATTGTGTTTTCTTGTTCCGTCCTTATCTACAGTTTCCAGTTTATAATAATTTGGTCCAGGATGAGGAGTATTATCCACAAATCTGTATTTAATCTCATTTTCTGAATTACCTGCAGCCTTTACCTGTCCAATCTCCTTTAATTCACTATATTTTGATGAACGACTAATAACAAAGTAATCAGTATTCTGCTCAGTTACGGAAGTCCAGGATAAATTCGTAACTCCGTTTTCATAATTTCCAGAATATTCCTCAACAGTGGCTGGTAATAAGCAACTAAATCCCGCTGGGTTTGTAGTAGCGGCATCTACAGTACAACCAATGTTGTTCCAAGCACCAAACTCACCATCCGCAAACGTTTTCATTGACACCGTGCAATCTGTTGTTCCAGTTGAACAATTACCCAGTGGCCCTGCAGTCAATGTAAAACACACTGTGTAGTCGAATGTATTTGTTCCACAAGCTGGGAAATTCCCATCGCCGTATGTATTATCCGGATCAGTTGGATCTGGCGCGCAAGCACCAGTTAAAGGACTATAGCTTGACAGAAAATACCATCCAGCAGGCATTGGAGTACCAGATGGATAATAACCGTTGACGTTATAAACTGCCGCACCCGCAGGAAACCAACTCCATGAACCAGAAGGGGTACCCGCACATCCTGCATACGCACATGGTGGTCCAGGAGGGCAATTTTGAATCACACCATTGACATTCAACGCTGTAGTTATTGTATTTGGCACACCATTGGCGCCAAAAGAAGATGGATCCCAACAATCTCCAAAAGTAGGAACCACCGCTCCAAGGTAGTTACAATTGATCATTTGCCAGTTTGTAATTGTATAACAAAAGTTTACTTGTTCTCCTGGTTGGTACGGTCCTGCTAATGGCGACCCCATCGACGTGGATGTTACACTAATAGCGTCTGTTGTATTACAAGCACTATTATCAGGATTTTGTGTGATACACAAGTTGAAGTTTCCCTCATCTCCTGTTGCGTCTGACACTGCCAAAATGTATGTTTGATTAGCAGCTACGTTAACTCCAGCCATATTCGCTGCACCTGCAACACCTTCAGCGCACGCTACAATTGTCCAAGGTCCACATGCGTTTCCTAAATACAAGGCAAATTCTGGATTGGAAAACGTACCACTTGTTAATCCAATATCAATAGATCCAGTCGCAGCACTTGTAGTAAATTCATACCAAACAGCTGGAAAAGGTTGATCCTCACAATTGTTACCGACAAAATCAATTCCTGGAGTAGCACCGTTATTACAATCTGTAATACATGCTGCTCCTCCTCCAGTTGGGTTAAGTGTTATGATTTGTGCTGAAGCACATTCCTCATTATTCACACAACTCGCAACCACAGCAGGATTATCCACACATACGGTAACATTTCCAGAAGCATTTCCATTTGAAGAAACAACAACATAATATATATCCCCAGGTGTTAAACCAGTTGTTGTTCCTGTAATTCCCGCATAATTTCCTGTAGCATCAGCACAATCCTCTTCCACTAGATTGTTACAATCATTCGTTGTAGAGCTAACAATTAAATATTCTGGACGAAATCCTCCAGGACCTGTAACCGTAAAATCTGCCGTTCCGCCTTGGGCTGTAAAAGAAAACCACGTTTCATTTGTACCTTCCTCACAAGATCCTGCGGCCAAAGAATTAGTATTACTTGATGCAATAGTGGTTCCAGGGCAACCCG
Organism: uncultured Flavobacteriales bacterium; assembly: GCA_913059205.1. Lineage (GTDB taxonomy): Bacteria > Bacteroidota > Bacteroidia > Flavobacteriales_D > Crocinitomicaceae > UBA4466. The sequence continues at coordinate 4,492 of CAJXRM010000022.1, read as the reverse complement.
TTAAACTTGCAATTGGAATCGATCCTGCACAATTATTCTGTGCATACGAGTTCGTAATTAAGCTCGAAAATAATACCAAGCTGAATGTTCTGAGTAATGTATTTTTCATATTCATAAAGTCTAGTTATTCGTTTGAAGAGTTAACAACTGGCACGTATTTCTCCCTCTCAAGAGGAATAAAATCAACTGCCGATATCTTTTCATTCGAAGGAATGTAAATTTTAACAAATTCGCATTGATCAAAGTAAATATCCGTCGTATCCTCTCTCAATATATTTATCAATGTAACAGTCTCTTTATACAATAGAGGCTTAATAGTATTATTCGAATATTGAATCTGAAAAGTCCCTTCAAGTGAAGCTAATTTTTCTTTAAATTGAACATTGGCTGTGTAATCAGGATCAACATTATTTAGCGAGGAATTTTCAACTCTTTCCTTTACTTGGGCTTGTATTGCATTTAGCATAAATAAAGAAATCAGCGTAGTAATAATCTTCATAAAAAAATAATTTAACAATTTGATGCAAAGTTAGTTAAAATAGACGCGAAATTTGAAAAAAAACAATGAACTATTGGAAAGCTATAATTAGCTCTAGTAAACCGAATTAGTACTCTTAAACGCACTGTTTACAGGGTAAAATTAACTACTTTAAGTATGAGAAATTTTGAATAAAACAGCCAGATTTTCAAAAAAAGCAATACAAACCGATTGAAAGATTTGAAACCTAATGGCTCTCTGACTCTTCAAAATTTAATTTCCGAACATCTGGAGTAAATTGCTGACCATTCCAAGTCAATTTCACAGTATTTGTAACTGATTTTGTCCAATCCATTGAATCGTCCATATACTCGCCACTCTCACTTGAGAAATAAACAATATTATCTTCCCAGTAGTCAGGTCCTTTAAACTCAATGCTCTCTTCAAACCAAAACAATCCAGCCTCCGATACGCTAGAAGTGCGAATTGCCTCGAATAGTCGTTCACCAGAATCAAACAAAAAAGCCTGACCACCAACTACACCGCAAGCCTCAGCATGCATAGAAATCACAAAAATTGCATCGACTTCCTTTAATCCATGATTATCTGTAATATCGACTGAAATGAGGTACGTACTCAACTCAATTTCATGTCCATAATACGATTTATCTTTTGACACAACACGTGTACGCGCATAGAGACGTTCATCGCGCTCTGAAAAAATTACTAAATATTTTTTTTCATTGATTTCCTTACTATCCAATGAAATCCATCCGCCTAAAACATAACCAGTTTTGTTATTTGCCTTTACCTTATACCAATAGGAAGGTCGACCGTTAACGTCAGACGTTGTTTCTCCTTTCTTTATAATCGTAATTGGATCTCCGATTCTCAATGTATCCAACGCTTTTGATTCCGGAGTTTGATCTGCACGTAGCACAACATTGTTTCCATACATGAATTCGGTGCTACCTTTTTCGAAGGCATGATCAGGATAGATATATTTTATATCTTCAGTTTCATCCTGCGAAAAAACTGCAGATACAAACAAAACTGCTTGGACAATTGAAAAAAGGACTTTCATAATTGGATTTTAGGTGAAAATACAGATTTTTTGAAATAATGTGCTTATTTCCTCCACGATTAAAAACAGTAATTAATAAATATAATCAACGTTTTTCTTCTTTTTATCGTCTAATAAATACAAACCTATTTTATGAAACGACTTCTACTTTTTTCTTTAATCGTATCCAGTTTTTCGATTAACGCGCAAGTTGCTCCATTTTTAACTACAACTTGGAACCAAACATGTTACTACAATGCATTAGTACCAACTGTTGGTTCTGGAGGTGCGTGCGGCAGAGCATATACAGGATGTAACGCAACAGCAATGGCGCAAATTTGCAAATATTATGCATATCCAATTACTGGATTTGGAAATCACTGTAACAGCCTTTCTCCATCGGAATGCTCAGATTTTTCCTTGGCAAATTACAATTATTCTTTAATGCCAAATAATGTTTCAAGTGCAAATGACCAAGTAGCACAATTGATGTATGATTTAGGTGTCGCCGTTGATATGGATTGGAGTGGCACAAATTCTTTGTCCTTCTTTAGTTCAACAGTACTAAAAGAGCATTTTGGATACTCCCCAAGAATGTTCGGTACAGCAACTTTTTTATTTCCAACATTAGCCGATTTGATTGATGGAATTAAACATGAGCTAGATAATGGAAGACCAGTTTTCGCAAAAGGCGGCGGTCACTTTTATTTAATTGACGGTTATAATTCATCAAATAATTTCCATATGAATTTTGGTTGGAGCGGTTCACATGATGGATACTATGCCATCAATAGTGTTGTAAATGGTGCAGGTACATTTACTCCTAGTAATTTCATTTTCAATATTGAACCGATGAATGGAGATCTAGAAACTGCGAAAGACACAATTTATATTGGTGCGGCTGGTACATCAACAGAAGCACTAGAATTTTCTTCGAAATTCAATTGGACCATGAACTCACCAAACTCTTGGTTAATACCGAATTTAACAAGTGGTAACGCTGGATATTTTAATTTTAGTCAAGGTAGTACTTTAAACGTTTCTGTTAATAATAACAACACTGAGCGAATTGGTTATGTCTTTGTTGAAAATGTAAATGATGTCGATACCATTGTAATCGTGCAGGCAGCTTCTACAATGCAGGTCAATCCTTACACCGTAAATTTCAGTCACCTTGGTGGCACGGAACCAGTTTCCGTTTCGCATGATACGTGGGCGACATGGAACGTAGCCGCAACTGAACCTTGGATTTCAGTTTCGACTTCAACCGGCACAGGAAATGATTCTTTTAATATTATAGCATCTGATAATCCAAGCGGGTCAGTTAGGTCAGGTTATGTAATTGTAACTGGCGGGGTCTTTACTGATTCTGTACACGTAACTCAAAACGAAGACATAACTTCAAGCATTAATGAAAGTGATAAAACCGATATCAGGTTGTTTCCCGTTCCAATATCCAATGAGTTGCATATTACTGGAATTTCTCCTGACTCAAAACCTTTAGTATTCAATGCATTAGGAAAGGAAGTCAATCTCAATATGCATTGGTCAAATACTACTTTGCATTTGGAGTTTAATAATTTACCTCAAGGCATTTATTTAATAGAGATTAATGGTGTTGTGCATCGTGTGGTAAATGAATAGAACTGAATTATTTAAAATAATCAAATAGAACAATAAATTTGACGGTGAAAGAACGTTTTACACAAATACACACAAAAGCAAAACCCCCAAGATATTTGATACATCTTAGGGGTTTCTAACCTTTCAGCCATAAAAGGCGTATTTTCACTTTAAACAAGTTTGCGGTCTGGACGGGACCGACTAATGTTTTCCACCTCTACTGGTTATCAATGTTTTACGCACTTCTAAAAATCGTTTGTTCGCCGATTTGTTCACGTAAAATCAATTGGATTTTGATTCAATTTAAAAGAACTCGTTCTAGAGTAAAGATATTAAATTCTATTATTTGAGACTAAATTTAAGTTGAAATATTCTATTTCAGTTGATTATCGAACCGTATAGAAAGACAAAACCCCTTCGATATTGATACATCTTAGGGGCTTCTAATCCACACAGCCATATGTGGCTTGTCTTAAATTTCTTTATCTAATTGCTTAGAGAGGTGTAAAGATAGGTAAATTATAATGAATACCAACTATCATGAATGATTAAACAATGCTAATGGCTTGACTTTAAATGAATAAATACAGAATAAAGCCTAATAAGACAACCCAAATTAGTTTAGCAATAAAAGTTTTCAGATTCACATATTTATATTCATCTTTCTTTTTAACGAAAGGGTTAATGATACTTAACACCTGAACTGTCAACAAATAGGAGACTATCTTCAGGTACCACGGAAGCTCAAAATAATTTAAATACACATTCCAAGTAATGCTATCTGATTGAAAGATAAAAACAGGAATCAATAATATTATTAGTAAACCAAATACCACCTCAATTGAGCTTGGTATTTTCGACTTTAATACTTCTTCTGCTTCTTCGTAGATAAATGTCAAATTAATATTTTTCATCGTCTGACAATCTACAACCAATAAATTACCAGGAATAATAACTGGAATTTTCTTGCCATCTTTAAGGCTATAGCGTTCCGCATTTTGAAGCATTACTTTACTTAAAGTTCTACAATCATTACCATCAATTTCATAATCCACGACTATTCCAGAATAAAGGTGTGTCTTTGTGTTAGAGTCAATTAAAATATCAGCCTTAGTAAATAGATGTTTTTTATTCTTAGCTCTCATATGTTTCATTTTCTTGAAACTTGTATGTTGACCATTAAATAAATAAAACCAATAATTTTTAAATCTGAGTAACTTGAAGCGAGCATCTATTCTCGTTATTCGAACAAATCTTCCAGTCAGCATCCCTAACATTATACCTGTCTCTTATACACATCTGACGCTGCCGACGATCTACTCTGTGTA
>CAJXRM010000021.1 GCA_913059205.1 uncultured Flavobacteriales bacterium | reverse complement strand
CGAGATTTCTGCCTGTCTCGTGGGCTCGGAGATGTGTATAAGAGACAGGATGTATATGTCCCCACAAACAGTCTGAATTAAAATCATAACAGTGGCTTCACCTGAACAACCAAAATCATCGGTACCAGTTACTGTATAGAGTGTCGTTTCTGTTGGCGAAGCAACCGGATTTGGACAATTCGTACAACTCAATCCCGTAGCAGGTGACCAAGAGTAGTTTGTAGCACCAGAAGCAAAAAGTTGCACTGTGTCCCCAGCCTCAACTTGAGCACTTGTCGGAGACGCTAGAACCACTAAAGAGCCAATTACATCAACAATATAACTGTCATTCACTGTACAACCGTTATCGTCTTCAACTACTAAATCATACGTTCCACCAATTAAGTTTGAAATTGTAGATCCAGAACCTACGTTTGGTGTCCATGTATAAGTTAAAAAGCCAGTTCCTCCCGATGCGTTTACCGAAATTTCACCAATGGCAGAACCACAATTTGTAGGTGTTATTGTTTCTGAAAGAACAATTGGAGCGGGTGAAGGGATGTTCACGATTTCCGATGCTGAACAGCCAGCTGCATCAGTTATAGTAATGGTATTGTTTCCTGCTGACAACCCTGTCGCTGTTGGTGTATTTTCTCCTGAAGGAGTCCATAAATACGTTAGAGGTGCTGTTCCACCTGAAGCAGAAACGGTAGCACCACCATTTGTTGAAGTAGCACAATTTACTCCAACAATATTGCTAATTGAAAGTGATGGAGCTCCAGGAGTTGTAATTGAGAAGTTTTCAATTATTTGACAACCCAGAGCATCGGTGATTGTAACAGTTGCCGCGCCAGAACTCAATCCTGTTGCCGAAGATGTAGTGCTTGGTGAATTTGACCATACAAAAGAATAGTTTGTAGTTCCACCTGAAACATTAGCAGTTGCAGTACCAGTATTTGTTCCACAGCCAGAAGGAGTTGTGCTTACAGAAGCACTCAATGCTGCTGTTGGTTGAGTAATGGTAACATTCATTGAACCCGGACAACCCGCGTTGTCAAGAATATCGATCGTATAACTTCCTGCAGCTAAACCAGTCTGAGTCGGTCCAACTAAACTTCCAGGATTCCATGTATAGGTATAAGGTCCAGTGCCATTTCCTGCAGAAACTGTTGCTGCTCCGGTGTTTTGACCAAAACAATTTACATTCGTTTGTGAGGTGATGGAAGTGGTTAAAGTTGGGCATGGATTAGCTGAACAGGCCGTTAAACTTCCTGCTGAATTTATCAAATAACTAGTGCCTGTGTTGTCAATCACTTGGATTGGAAAATTGGCACTTGGAGTAATTGTCGTTCCAGAGGCGAAATTTTGAAGACCACCAGGACTATTGCACGTTGTTACCGGAGTAACCCCATTTAAGCACGTTCCGAAGAGCCATGAATAGCCGCAAGCCGTGCACTGAGTTTGATTGGTTATTGGAGTAGAACTTGGCGCAATAGTTTCTTGCCAAGTGTAAGGTCCAACTCCACCGTTTACCGTGAAGTCACCATTGGTTTCGAGACAAACAGTTAAGCCGGTACAAGGACTAACAGTGATGGTAGAGTTGGCAACATAACCGCATGCCATTGTAAAAGTTATTGCATGATTTCCAGCTCCAGCAATTGAAGGGTCAAAGGCTCCAGTAGACGGATTTGTAATACCAGGTCCAGCCCATGTTCCAACTGGATTAGATGAGCAATTTCCTCCGACACCACCAGTTGCAGAGAGATTCACTGGAGAATCGGTAACGCATAAAGTTGGTGGATTTACGATATCTGCATAGCAACATGTTGTTGCTTCAATGCTAACATCATCAATAAAATAGTAGGCAAAATAATTTCCAAATCCAGAACCTCCGGCTGGAGCAACAGTTGTTGCTGCGGAAGTACTGAAGTTTCCAATGATGAAGTATTGTTCTCCTCCAGTTGCAACATAATCCCATTGTAATCGAACCCAGTTCATGGTATCTGCAAGTACGCCGCAGGTATTAATAAGTTGAGGAGTTTCTGCAATTCTAGCCCCCTGAGAACACGCATCTCTTAGGTAATGTGTATTTGAGAAAAATACACCTAAATCTTGAACAGCGTATGGGCAACCATCGGCAAGGCTAACGTAAAAGGACACGCAATATGTTTGACCAGCGACTAATGGTGTGCTGGTGTGTCCTTGAATATATTCCTTGTACTCATCCGGAATTCCAAAAACTGATTCATACGCGATAAGTCCCGCATGTCTTGTACCTGTTCTAGAATATTGCCAACCAATTCCGAAAGAAGTGGCATCAGGCATAAAAGTTGGACCAGGCGCACCACCAAAAATGGTGTTACAGGCTGAAAAAAGATCGGGTGAAGAACAACTGTCACCAGGAATATTTGAATTCGCGTTGTCCCAAGATGGATTTAAATCAGTTCGGAAGCCTTCGCCACCGAAATTGGCACAATTGGTATTTGTAATTTCAAAACTAGGATTGACCACTAAATTTTGCGAGTAACTCGTAAAAATAAATAGAGTTAAAAAAGACAGTAAAATTTTCATATGTGTTATAAATTAATTTGTAGTAGTTAAATGGACACATTTCCATCAATTTTCAAATCGAATTATTCAATACTATTTTACTGGATTTTTGACCTAGTAGTAGTCGCTAATCGTTACAAGTAGTAGTGTTTTAAACGATTTAAGTTGTATTAGCTTGCGCATTAATCATCAAAATTAATGCGTAGCAAATTTAGTTATTATTAATTATTTCAAAAAATTCGGTTTGAATAATTTTAGTTTGTTAATAATTGCCGTAAAATAGTATGCGTACATATGATTTATTTTACTATATTAAATGTTATAAAACTATAATGAAACTAGAATATGAAGAAAATCTCTCCATTCTTTGTGTTGATTGTCTCGATTAGCTTAAGCCATTCACAGCAATACAATACGTCTTTAGGAATAAAGGCCGACTATTCTTCTGTAAACTTAGGTTTTGCAGAATTGAGTGTCAAACATTTTTTCACAGAACAAGATGCTTTTGAGATAAATGCTGGTGGTGGCCAACGATTTATTTGGTTACAGGCAATGTATTTGAGAAGTCAACCCATGGTCAAGGAAATTGACTGGTATGCTGGAACTGGTATTGATGCTGGGCATTGGTCAACCACCAGTGGGGGAAGAGAGGACGTTCCAAAGCAGGAAGGTTTTTGGACAGGCATTAACGGTGCAATTGGTATTGAGTATACTTTTGATGTTGTTCCAATTAATTTAGCTCTAGATACTGGACCTACATTCCGCGTTGTTCCCGATTTTAAATTTGGTTGGAATGCAGCTTTAGCGTTTAGGTATGCGTTTAGATATCGAAATAGAAGATAAAAAAATAGCCTGTCAATATTGACAGGCTATTTTAAAAAAGTTATTGAAAAATTATAACGTCTTAACGTTTACTGCGTTCATTCCTTTTTTTCCTTCTTTCAATTCGAATTCAACTGTATCTCCTTCTTTAATTTCATCAATTAAACCTGAGATGTGAACGAAGTGCTCACTGTTTGATCCGTCTTCAACGATAAATCCAAATCCTTTAGATTCGTTGAAAAATTTTACTGTACCTTGTTTCATTATAATATATATTAATTGCCCCAAAGTTAGTTTAATTTTCATTCAATACGCAAAAAATCGAATAGTTTACTGATTTAGTGACAAAAACGAACAAACAAACTACAGTTTAAGCCCTAATTACACAGGTGTTTAAAGGAGATAGAAAAATAAATAAAAATCCATTTAAAATGATATGAATCAGGCGGATATGCGCATTAATCAAATCGTTTAAACACAATTGAAGCGATATGTCCACCAAATCCGAATGTATTACTCATGGCGTATTTCATATCTTTTGGGACGGCTTTGGACAATGGAAAATGATAATTATCTTTAAAGCTCGGTTCAATTTCTGTTGTATTTATTGTTGGAGGAACAATTCCATCTCTCAATGCTAAGACACTCACAATTCCTTCTATAGCACCAGCAGCTCCTAGTAAATGACCTGTCATTGATTTCGTAGCTGATATGGATAAACTTTTTCGTTGTTTAAATACACGATCTACAGCAATCATTTCACTTTGATCTCCTTGGGGTGTAGAAGTTGCATGCATATTTATATAATCAATGTCTGCTGCAGTTATTCCAGCTTCTCTCATTGCTTCCAACATTCCCAGTACCGCTCCATCTCCTTCTGGATGAGTACCAGTTAAATGATATGCATCTGCAGCTTGGCCACCGCCGACCACTTCACCATAAATGGTAGCTCCACGTTTAATGGCATGTTCATATTCTTCAAGAATCAATGCGCCAGCACCTTCTCCCATCACAAATCCATCTCTGCTAATGTCAAATGGTCGAGAAGCAGTGTCTGGTGATTCATTTTTTGTTGACAGAGCTTTAGCAGATGCGAACCCACCCATCGCAGGCTCTGTAATTGCTGCTTCAGAACCACCGGTGATTATCATGTCTGCTTTATCCCATTTGATGTAGTTGAACGCCTCTATCATTGCTGTATTTGAGGTTGCACAGGCAGAAACGGGACAAAAGTTAACTCCTCTCAAACCGTATTTTATTGAAATAATACCTGAAGCAATATCAACTAAAATTCGAGGAATGAAAAACGGTGAAAATCGAGGGGTTCCATCTCCTTCACAGTATTCTTTCATTGAATCTTGAAAAGTTTGAATACCACCATTTCCAGATCCCCAAATTACACCAACTCTATCCTTATTTATACCTTCTTCATCGAAGTTTATGTTTCCGTTTTTTAACGCTTCATCAACAGCAATTAACGCGTATTGCGAAAAAGGATCGTACTTTTTAACTTCTTTGACATCAAAATGTTCGGCTGGATCATAGTTTTTAAGCTCACAAGCGAATTGTGCTTTAAACTTTTCTGTATCAAATTTTGTTATTGGACCAGCCCCTGAAGTGCCATTTTTTATATTTGTCCAGTATTCTTCTAAATTATTTCCTATTGGAGTCAAAGCTCCCATTCCAGTTATAACTACTCTTCTCATTTTTTAGACCTTATGATTCAAGACTGCGAGAGTCAAGACTCAATTATTACTTAAAAATTAATTTCTCTTGAATATAAAAAAATGAATCAATTAAAATAATCCCGAAGGTAATTGTCAATTATTCATTATCAATTGTCAATTACAAAAAACCTAACTCCAATTGCGCCTCTTCACTCATCATATCTTTGTCCCATGGTGGATCAAAAACGATATTCACCTTACAAGAGTTAAACATTTCATGCTCAGAAACTTTCTTTTCAACGTCAGCAGGCATCGATTCTGCAACTGGACAGTTTGGCGAGGTTAAAGTCATTTCGATTTCAACATTACTCTCCTTATCGATTTTTACCTCGTAAATTAATCCTAACTCGTAGATGTCAACAGGAATTTCAGGATCAAAAATCGTCTTCAAAATCTCAACTACTTTATCTTCTTGTTCGTTCATTTCTTAATTTGTTAGTGCCTTTAATGCGCTTATTTTCATTTGTTTCACCATACTGGCCAAGCCATTTGCCCGAGTTGGAGATAAATGTTCTTGCAATCCGATTTCATGAATGAAGAACAAATCAGATGTTGCAATTGTTTGTGGATCTTCGTTGTTCATAACGCGAATTAATAGTCCAATAATTCCTTTTGTTATTATTGCATCTGAATCCGCCGTAAATTTCATTTTTCCATCCTTCAATTCCGTTTCAAGCCACACTCGTGATTGGCATCCTTCAATCAATCGATCTTCTGTTTTCTTCGCTTCTTCAATTATTGGAAGTTCTTTTCCCAATTCGATGATGTATTCGTACTTGTCCATCCAATCATCGTAGATTGCAAATTCTTCAATTATTTCGTTTTGCTTTTCTTCTAATGTCATTTCCAATTATCTATAAGATTTGTTGAATCTTTTTATTTATAAACCAATGAATTAGCGAAGCATCGAAATACTTCTCTTTAATCCATTTACAAGTATATCTACTTCTTCTTTCGTATTGTAGAAAGCAAAGCTTGCGCGAATTGTTCCTGGAATACCAAAGAAATCCATAACTGGCTGAGTACAGTGATGCCCTGTTCGCACTGCAATTCCTTGTTTGTCCAGTAATGTTCCTACGTCAAATGGATGAAGTCCATCGATAACAAAAGAAACAACACTCGTTTTGTGCTCCGCTGTTCCAATAATTTTCAGTCCATCCAATTTAACCAATTCACTTTGCGCATAATTCAACAATTCGGTTTCGTATACTTCAACTTCGTTTAAATCCAATTGATTTAAAAACTCAAAAGCTGTACCCAGTGCAATTCCACCAGAAATATTTGGCGTTCCAGCTTCAAATTTATGAGGAAGTTCGTTATAGGTTGTTTTTTCAAATGTTACTTTAGCAATCATATCGCCTCCTCCTTGATAAGGTGGCATTTGATCTAAAATTTCTCGCTTCCCATATAAAATTCCAACACCCGTTGGACCAAATACCTTATGACCTGAAAAAATGAAGAAATCACAATCTAATTCCTGAACGTCAATTTTTGTATGTTGAATACTTTGCGCTCCATCAATGAGAACTTTTGCTCCGATAGAATGAGATTTTGAAATGATTTCTCTAATTGGATTGATGGTTCCAAGTGCATTTGAAATATGCGTAATAGAAACGATTTTCGTTTTATCAGTTAGAAGTTTATCGAATTCAGCCATTATCAATTCTCCTTTCGAGTTAATTGGAATGACTTTTAGAACACACTTTTTACGTTCACATAATAGCTGCCATGGAACAATGTTTGAATGATGTTCCATCGCAGAAATGATAATTTCATCTCCCTCGTTTAATAGTTCACCAAACGAAAAGGCAACAAGGTTAATCCCACCCGTTGTACCTGAAGTGAATATCACTTCGTCCGAGGATGGCGCATTTATGTATTTTTGAATGGTCGTTCTCGCGTCTTCGTACAAAGTCGTTGCATGCTGACTTAAAAAGTGCACACCACGGTGAATATTTGAATTTTCCTTACTGTAATAACGATCAATAGCGTCAATAACCATTTGAGGTTTTTGAGAAGTTGCTCCATTGTCTAAGTAGATTAATGGTTTGCCGTAAACTGTTTGCTTTAATGTTGGAAACTGTTTTCGAATCGATGCAACGTCGAATTGGGCTATTGCTTCATTTTGTTTCATAGAACAAAGATACGAAATCCCCTTATTTTGAATAATTCTAAACAAAGAAAAATCGTTTTATTTTTTTTGACCCCAAAGCTGGAGTAAAATACATTAAAAGGTAAAACTAGGTGGTGTAAAATTGAAATCAATTTTTTGAAGACACATCAGAAATTCTTGATTTCCATCACCGCCTAATATTGGAGATGAGATATGTCCAACATATTTCAAATGATTATCAAGTGCTACCCGTTGAATTTTTTTAATAAGTGCAGGATATAATTTCTTGTCTTTTACAATACCTCCTTTACCAACATTTTCTTTACCAACCTCAAATTGTGGCTTTATCAATGCGATAACAATCCCATTTTTTTTAATAAAAGAATGGATAAACGGGAAAATTTTCTCCAAAGAAATAAATGAAACATCTATTACACAACCATCAACCAAATCGGTGATTAAGTTGTTCGTGAGTTCACGTACATGCGTTTTTTCTAAATTCACAACCTTCGGATTATCTTTTAAAGAAGGGTGCAATTGATCTTTTCCAACATCAACGCAAAATATCTTCGAAGCTCCATTATTGAGTAACACTTCCGTGAATCCACCAGTTGAAGCACCGATATCCAGAAAAACTTTTCCAGTGATGTCCATTGGCCATTGCTCCAAAGCTCCAACGAGTTTCAAAGCTCCTCGGGAAACATATGGTATTTCTTCAGAAGTTAATTCTATTTTACTATCGATTGGAAAACGCTTGCCAGTTTTAGTAACAAGTATGCCGTTGACTTTGACGCCGTCTTCCTTGATAATTTTTTCCGCTCTGACACGGGTGCTCACTAAATTAAGTTGCACTAAAAGCTTGTCTAAACGTTCCTCTTCCATAAGGCAAAGATAATTCTTCCACATTTACTTTACTTATCGAATTTGAAAAAGGAGTTGAATAGTCCTCAATAAATGTTTCTTGATTCGTAATTCATAGCTATATTTGTCCTTTAATTGGTAACGTGAAGACAGTTTATATTACAAGGAGAGAGACATTTAATGCGGCGCATAAGTTGTACCGTGAAGATTGGACAGTTGAGAAAAATGAAGAAGTTTTTGGGCGATGCAGTAATCACAACTGGCACGGGCATAATTTTACAATATTTGTTACGGTAAAAGGAAAACCGAGTCCTGATACAGGATTTGTTATGAATTTAAAGGATCTTAGCGATATTATTAAAGCAGAAGTAATTGAACCATTGGATCATAAAAATTTGAATTTGGATGTGCCTTTTTTAAAAGGAATGTTAGCATCCACAGAGAATGTTGTGATACAAGTTTGGGATAGAATTAAAGCGCCTATAGCAATTGCTGGGGGAGAGTTGGTAAAGATCAAATTAGTTGAAACGGAAAATAATTACGTTGAATATTTTGGTGGTAACGAACCGTTTTAATTTGAAGTAAAAAGAAATAGAATGGAATACAACGATGAGTTGACTAATAAATTATCAGGACTATACAAAGAAGTTCTGGATTTAATTGGTGAAGACGGGAAGCGTGAAGGTTTGCAAAAAACGCCTGAACGAATGGCGAAGGCGATGCAGTTTTTAACGCAGGGGTATGATCAACATCCTGATGACATTATCAATTCAGCTATTTTTCACGAAGAGTATTCCGAAATGGTAATTGTAAAGGATATTGAAGTTTATTCGATGTGCGAACACCATATGTTACCGTTTTTTGGAAAAGCGCATATTGCATATATCCCGAATGGAAAAATTGTTGGATTGAGCAAAATTCCACGAATAGTAGACGCGTATTCAAGAAGACTGCAGGTACAAGAGCGATTAACCATTGAAATTCGTGATTGTATTCAACGAACATTGGCACCAAAAGGAGTTGCGGTTGTAATAGAAGCGTCACACATGTGCATGCAAATGCGAGGAGTGCAAAAACAAAACTCAGTAACAACATCAAGTGCGTTTACAGGATTGTTTTTGAAAAATGACTCAACTCGAAAAGAATTTATAAATTTAATACAAGCAAAATTATCTTAATTATGAATCAAATTTTTGAACAAGACGGACAAGGTTTCTCTAAAGAGATTACGAGAGATTTTTTTAAGAATGTGTACTCGTACATGTTCGGTGCATTAGCTATTTCAGGAATTATAGCATATACAGCTGGAACGCCTGAAGTGTTTTTCAAGTACTTTTTGAACGCAGATCAGACGGGATTAACTCCTCTGTTTTACGTCGTAGCATTTGCTCCATTGGGATTGGGATTAGTAATTCAAATGGCATATCAAAGACTTTCATTTGGACTGCTATTAATGCTATTCATGTTGTATTCAGTGTTAATGGGCTTGAGCTTAAGTTCTGTAATGTTGGTTTATGCCGGAAAAGATATTGCAATAACATTTTTCGTAACCGCGGGTTCGTTTGGAGGAATGGCCGTATTGGGTTATACAACTCAAACTGACTTAACTAAATTCGGTAGCCTACTGTATATGGTTTTTATAGGAATGTTCATTGCAAGTATTGTTGGAATGATCTTCGGATTTGATTGGAGTTTCGGTTTAGCAATTCTAGGTGTTTTTGTATTTACTGGATTAACAGCTTACTATATGCAACAATTAAAAGGTGTTGCTCAAGACCAAACATTGTCACATATGGACAGGAGTAAACTAGCACTTGTGGGTGGTCTTCAATTGTATATTTTATTTGTTAACTTGTTTCTTTCCTTATTGAGATTAATAGGTGGGAGAGATTAATTCGAATTTATAAGATAAAACGTAACACTATGAAAACGATTTTAGTAAGTATTGTATCGATTGCCCTATTTTCTGGAGTGTCGATTGCACAAGCAATTTTAGCACCTTTTTGCCCTAATGCTGAACCACGTTTATGGGGTTTCATTAATGAAAAAGGAGTTGAAGTAATTCCCGCAACGTATGATGAGGTACTTGAATTTTCAATTGAAGGAGTAACTCTTGTCAGAAAAGGAAAAGAATGGTTTGTCATCAATCAGTCTAATGAAGAGCTAAGTGTTGAGGCTAAAGGCTTTTCTCCTGTCAGTATTTTTGGTTTCGGTAAACGAGGTTATTCAAGCGGCTTACTTGTAATCGGCCAGGGAAGATCTTTAGGAGTTATTGATGCAAAAGGAAAAACAATTCATGAATTTAAGTACACATCAATTTCTGATTTTGAGAATGGTGTTGCCACAGCTAAAATTGGCAAGGAATTTTATATTTTAAAGTCAGACGGATCAAGTTCAGCAGTTCCTGATGTACTTGACTTAGACTATTACAAAGAAGGACTAATTCCTTTTCAAGCGAAAACTAAATTATTCGGGTACATGAACGTGTATGGTAAAGAAGTTATAGCTCCGACTTTTAAAGCTGTGGGTTATTTTTCAAATGGATTGGCTTGGGCAAAAAATGCAGATGGAACTGTTGGTTACATCGATAACACAGGTAAAAATGTTATTGAAGCGAAATTCCTTGCTGCCAAAGAATTTGATAAGACCGTAGGAGTTGCGCGTGTAAAATTGGGAGCAGAATGGATGTATGTTCGCAAAGATGGAGAGACTTTTTCAGTAAATGGAGCAACTGGTCTTGGCGATTTCTCAGATGGTTTAGCATACGCTAAAATGGGTGAAAAAGTAGGGTTTGTAAATGCGAAAGGTGAATGGGCGATTGAAGCGAAATTCGATAAAGTTCGTGATTTTCAAAATGGATTTGCAGCCGTTCGAGTGGGAGAAGCTTGGGGTATTATTAATAAGAAAGGTGAGTTTCTAGTTGACCCTAAATTTTACGACATCAAAAATTTTACAAAAGTGAAATAATTGATTTCTACTTTCACACACTAATTTTTTTTTTAACTTTGAAACAAAACAGGATATCATGTCAGATAATTATTTTGAACACTCAACCGTAGCTTTAGGAACAATCGTTTCAGTCGTATTGATTGCAATCGTGCTTTCTTTGGTTTTCTTCGGTTAAAAAAAACATACATAATGTTACAATCCTGTCTGTCTTTGGACTGATGGGATTTTTTATGTAATAAAATTAGTTGCACTATGCCATTTAATTCAATCTTCGCATGGATGATGAAGAAACGAATCCATCAAATTGATTTGTTTCGCAAGTATCCGAATGAAGTGCAACATGAAATTCTCGAACAGTTTATTCACCTGGGAAAAAAGACTGAATACGGGCAAAAACATGCTTTTTCAGATATTAAAGATTACCAGGATTTTAAAAAAATTCCCCTTCAGACGTATGAAGATGTGCGCCCTTACGTTGATCGATTGATGAACGGTGAGCAGAAGTTACTTTGGCCGACGGAAACGAAATGGTTTGCAAAATCGTCAGGAACAACTGAAAGTAGAAGTAAGTTTATTCCAGTTACAAAAGAATCGTTAGAAGAATGTCACTACAAAGGTGGGAAGGATTTACTGGCGTTGTATTACGACAATCATCCCAATCGTAAATTATACAAAGGAAAACATTTGATTATTGGAGGTTCGGCTGAAATCAATCAACTTTCTGCAGACTCTTATTTTGGTGATTTGTCTGCGATTATTGTAAAGAACCTTCCTTGGTGGGCCGAAATTCGCCGTACTCCATCGCGTGATATTGCTTTAATGAGTGAATGGCAGGAAAAAATTGAGCAAATGGCACGCTCTACAATGCATCAAGATGTATATATTTTAGCTGGTGTTCCGAGTTGGACAATGGTTTTAGCGAATAGAGTTTTGGAGTTATCGGGAAAATCAAATTTAAAAGAAGTTTGGCCGAATTTGGAGTTGTTTATGCATGGTGGAGTTAGTTTTGAGCCTTATCGTGAACAATTTGAACGCTTAATTCCTGATGAGAACATGAACTATGTTGAAACATATAATGCATCAGAAGGGTTTTTCGGTATTCAAGATGAAGTTGATTCCAATGAAATGTTACTAATGCTCGATTATGGAGTCTTTTTTGAATTCATTCCAATGTCATCTTTTGATGGAGTTAACTCGAAAGTGACACTTTCCATTGACGAAGTTGAAACAAACGTAAATTATGCGTTGGTTATAACAACAAATGCAGGTCTATGGAGATACATCTTGGGCGACACCGTTAAGTTTACTAGCAAAACACCATTCCGATTTAAAATTACCGGTAGAACGAAAAGTTTCATCAATATTGCTGGAGAAGAAGTGATAGTGGAAAATGCAGATAATGCTATAGCAGAAGCGTGTTCTAAAACAAATGCGCAAATCAGAGAGTACACTGTTGGTCCAATTTTCATGGATGAAGATGAAAAGGGCGGACACGAGTGGATTATTGAGTTTATTCGAATGCCAGATGAAATGGAACGATTTTGTCGTATCTTGGACGAACGCTTGAGGTCAGTGAATTCTGATTATGACGCGAAACGTTACCACAATATGGTGTTGAATGAACCCGTTATTCATATAGTTCAAAAAGGAACATTTGACAATTGGTTGGACTCAATCGGGAAATTGGGCGGACAGAATAAAGTACCGCGCTTGTCCAATGATCGAGTTATTGTGGAACAGATTTTGAATTTGATTGAAGTAAAAACGAAAGCACATGTTTAAATACGCAATAACTTTTTGGGCGATTGTAAATGGTTTTTTGAGTTTTTCACAAGATTCATTGGGATATCAATGGAATGAACTTCAAACGTATCCAGTTAAAGAAAATCAAGTTTGGCATATCGATGTGTTGGAGTATTATTTTGCCTCTGATAATGGAACAATAAATAAATATTCCCTTGATGGAAAGTTGATGTTTTCTCAAAGCATTAAATCTTTAGGTCAAATTAAGGATTTTGTGTCCATAAACACCTCTAAATTGATTCATTTTTCTGAAGAGCAGCAAACACTTTGTTATTTTGATAATACGTTGACTGAATTGGACGATTGTGTGGATTTAGCAGATGAAGGATTGGTGAATGTTACGCTGATTTCTGCTTCTAGTCAACCAAATAAAGTTTGGGTCTTTGATCGATTCAATTCAAGACTACTTCTATTGTCCTTAAACCGACTGAATCAACAGCAAGAGGTGATGAACATTATTGGAACATTGGATATTAAAGAAGTGTCACAAATCAAAGAAAGAGGGAATCGTTTGTTTGTGGTTGATCCAACAAAAGGCGTGTATATTTTTGATGTATATGGTTCCTTGATCGAGTTTGTACCAGAAGTTGGTGTTATTCAGGTAGATGCACATGAGAAAGCTATGTTTACGCTGCACAAAAATAAATTAAGTGTACGATTTTTTGATTCTGATAAATCAGAGGATGTTTTGCTTCCGATGAGCGAAATTACTGGGTTTATGTATCGAAATCAGCACTTCTTTTTTAAAGTAAAAGAGACTGTTCATAAATTTGAGTTGCAAATCTCAAAATAATCCTTGATTCTTCTCTCAAAGTTTGTAATTTAGTCAGTCTAAATCAGAAGTACAATGCATATTGCAGTAGCAGGAAATATAGGATCAGGAAAAACAACATTAACAACCATGTTGGCGAAACATTTTGGATGGGATACGCATTTTGAAGATGTGGAACAAAATCCTTATTTGAATGACTTTTATGAAGACATGCAACGTTGGTCATTTAACCTTCAGATTTATTATTTGAACAGTCGTTTTACACAAACCCAAGAAATTCAGAAAACGGACAAAACAGTAATTCAAGATAGAACCATTTATGAGGATGCATTTATTTTTGCACCAAATCTTCATTCGATGGGATTGATGACAACACGTGATTTTGAAAATTATTTCTCGTTGTTTAACTTGATGGACTCATTCGTTTCCGCTCCGGATTTATTGATTTATTTAAGAGCGAGTGTTCCAACCTTGGTGAATCAAATTCAACAAC
Organism: uncultured Flavobacteriales bacterium; assembly: GCA_913059205.1. Classification (GTDB taxonomy): domain Bacteria; phylum Bacteroidota; class Bacteroidia; order Flavobacteriales_D; family Crocinitomicaceae; genus UBA4466. The sequence goes on along the minus strand of CAJXRM010000021.1, from coordinate 26,057 downwards.
GAGGAAGAGAATATGAGGAGAGCATTCGTTTAGATTACTTGAAGCGTCTGAACGAACGTTATGAAGCTTGGATTTCTACCTATGATAAAGGAAAATTGTTGGTGATAGATGTTGACAACAATAACTTTCCTGAAAGTCAAGAAGATTTAGGGAAGATTATCAATGCGATTGATGCCGAAATCAACGGTTTATTCTAAAAACAAATTAACATGATTGTAGTTACAGGTGCGGCAGGATTTATCGGAAGCTGCCTCGTTGGTCGTTTGAATAAAGCGGGACACGATGATATTGTAGTGGTAGATGATTTCTCGAAAACGGAAAAAAATCGAAACTTAGAAGGGAAAACAATCGCTGCGAAGGTTGGGAGAAAAGATTTTATTCAATGGTTAAAAGAATTTTCTGATGAAGTAGATTTTGTTTACCATATTGGCGCACGAACCGATACAACTGAATTTGACGAAGCAATTTTTGATGAATTGAATGTCAATTATTCCAAAGATATCTGGAATATCTGTGTTGATAAACAAATTCCATTGGTTTATGCAAGTTCGGGCGCCACATACGGTCTAGGCGAATTGGGATACAAGGATGATCATGCCATTATTCCGAAATTGAAGCCACTGAATCCGTACGGAGAGTCGAAAAATAACTTTGATATTTGGGTGTTGGAGCAATCTAAGTTTCCTCCTTTCTGGGCTGGCTTAAAATTCTTCAACGTATACGGTCCAAATGAATACCATAAAGCGCGTATGGCTTCAGTTATTTTCCATGCCTTCAATCAAATTACAGAAACAGGAGCAATGAAGTTGTTCCGTTCTCATAATCCAGATTATACAGATGGTGGACAGTTACGTGATTTTGTTTATGTAAAGGACTTGTTAGATGTATGTTTATTTCTGAAGGATGAAACGCCAAATTCTGGAATCTACAACTTAGGTTCAGGAACTGCTCGTACCTTTTTGGATTTAGCGAAAAACACCTTTAAAGCAATGGGAAGAGAAGAATCTATTTCTTTTGTAGATACTCCAATCGATATTCGCGATAAATACCAGTATTTTACCGAAGCAGATATTGAAAAGTTGAGAGCCGCGGGTTATTCCAAAAAATTCCACACATTAGAAGAAGGAATTGAAGACTATGTTAAGAATTATTTGATGAGTAATTCAACGTACTAGAAATTCTTACTTTTCTAATACAAATGTTAAGTTCTCATTATTGTCAAGGTACATCATTTCGATGTCATTGTTTGTAATCAAAAGTAAAGCACCATCTTTCATTTGAGTAATTGAACCGTCCGTGTTATTACGGAATAAATCGAATAATTTAGCATCTTCCTTTAATACAATAGTTCCGGTTTCATTTTTTACGATTGTTCCAGAAGGAGTAATATAAGACAGGTTAATTGAATATCGTCCTTCTCCATCTGAGAAATCTGAGAAATTGAAAGTGCCAGTCGTTTCATAATAATAAGAAAGCCCATTTGATTTGGTTACTTTCATTTTATAAATCGTCCAATTCCCATCCATTTTCTTTTCTGTGGACTTTGTCTTGTTACATGAATTCAGTAATAAGAGCACAATGGAAATAAATAATACTCTATTTATCATGATGGAAATTAATGATTAACGTTCGTTTCGTACGTACAAGTTTTTTGAACAAGCGAACAGTATTATCTTGAGCCTTTTTTCGAAGAGAAATTGCTTCAGCATTTTTTTGTATACGGTATTTCGCTTTTGCTTCTAACTTCCTTCTCGTATTGTCACTCCAGCTTCCTTGCTCTTGAAAGATTTCAGTTTTTGAAGGTGTAACAATAACGTCTAAAATTTTTGGAGCAGGAAGGTTCACCCATATGCTATCTTTATTTGATTTTACAGAATAATTTTTATTCGATAAATCGATGCCGTATTTAACTTCTCCTTGAACAATTAATGTTAATCTGCGTTTCACTCCTCTATTAATAACACGCATCCACTCGTCAGGATCAAAAACACTTGTGTATTCACCATAATATTCAACCGTGTCTATCACAACTTCGTCTTTGAAGCTTACAGTACTAATCTCAGCGATGGTCTTAATCGATTCAATGTGAATAGGCGTATCTGCAATTTTTAATTCTGAATCCTCTGACGGTGCAAAATAATTATATACAAGCAGTATGAGAAGGACAATACATCCCATCACAAAGATGTTTTTCAGTAAGCGAACATATTCATTTTTCATCTTTCTGAACAGTTCGTTTAATAATTACTTTTTCAAAGCCCATTTGCGTGTAGAAATCAATTAAAAATGCTTCTGCATTGTTGCTTGCATCTTTCAATATTCCAGTTTCTAAAATGTCTTTTTTGATGGCTTCTTCTCCTTGCTTTAAAAAAGCATTCTTCTCTTTCTGCGTAAAATTCGAACGCAATCCGGTAACACTTTCCATTTCTGTCCTCATCAAGTTTGGATCCATTGAGAAAGTTGTTATTCGTGCAGGTGGAAGTGTAATTTCAATTGCAGAACCACTTACTTTAATGTCATCATCTTTTAATTTTGACAAATCAACGCCTGCTTTAATTTTTGCCTTGCTGTGAATCAATATTTTTCGATCACCAATTTTATACCATTCTTCTGCTTCATCATCCAGCTTCACAATCTTTCCTACAGTGTATTCAGTTGTCGATAACTCTCCAATATTTCTAATTTCATAGACCTCAGCCATAGGAACTGGAGTGTCTTCTGAGCATGATGCCAGAAGTAAAATGAAAGTGATATAGAAAAGTTGTTTTATCATTTTGAGAACGGCGCCACAGCCATCATTTGCATTCCAATTTTTAAGGCGTTTTCATCGATGTTGAATTTAGGATGATGCACGCCATAAACGATCCCTTTTTCTTCGTTTCGAACTCCCAATCTAAAAAAGCAAACTGGAATTTCTTGAGAATAGTACGAGAAATCTTCTGCTGTTAAGCGTATGGGTAATTCTTCCACTTTATCTTGTCCCAAGAAATCAATTGCTGCAGTTCGCATTTTTGCAGTCGTAATAGGATCGTTTTCTAAATACGGATAACCTTTACTTATTTCCACATCAGCCGTTCCCCCGTTTGCGGCAGCTAATTCCTTAGCTGTTGATTCAATCAATTGCAAAGCTTCTGCTCTCCAGTTTTCATCCATTGTTCGAAAAGTACCTTTCAGATATGCTTTTGATGGAATAATATTTGTTGCGCCCAGAGCTTCAAAATGTCCAAATGAAAGAACACATGGGATTTTTGGATCACAACGTCTGCTCACAATTTGTTGCATATTCGTCACGATGTTTGCCCCAATTAAAATTGGATCTATACATTGATGAGGTGTTGCTCCATGTCCACCCTTGCCGTTAATTGTGATATAAATCTCATCACATGAGGCCATGTAAATCCCTTCTTTGAATCCCACTTTTCCAACTGGCATATCTGGAAAAACGTGCAACGCAAACATTTCTTTTACCTTTGGATTCATTAATGCGCCATCACGAATCATGTACGTTGCACCACCAGGATTTTTCTCTTCTCCTGGTTGAAATAATAATTTCACCGGTTGTGGAAGTTGATCTTTAATTGAGTTTAGAATTTCCGCAGTTCCCAGTAATATTGAAGTATGAACATCATGTCCACACGCGTGCATTACACCGTCGATAGTGGACTTATATGAAACATCATTTTCCTCTTGAATTGGCAACGCATCCATGTCTGCTCTCAATCCAATAACTTCTTGGTCTGTTGTATGATGTGCAGCTTTAATTAACGCCACAATTCCAGTATCTCCAACTTTTGTAGTGTGCTCAATTCCCAATTTTGTCAATTGATCTGAAACATAGGCCATCGTGTTGTGTTCATGGTACGATAGTTCTGGATGGGCATGAATGTGCTCACGATACAATTTTACTTTTTCGAAAAGTTCATTCGAAAGTCGTTCAATTGCATTTTTGAGTTCAGGGTTCATTTGTGTTGACTAAAATTGTTGAGATCAAAGATAATTAATTAGTTCTATTTCGTCAAACTGCATAATCGGCTTAAAAGGTTGAATAAATGAGAGCTCAAAGAAAGGTCAGGATGGTTCTAAAGAACACGTCCTGACGTCTTGATTCTTTTAGTCCTGAATCTAATTCTATCCGAATACTTTCTTTAATAAATCAGTAACTCGAGCTCCTGGATTTTTTCTAATTTCCAATTCTTGTTTCGCAATTTGAATGAACAAACCATCAATCGCTTTATTGGTTGCAAATTCTTCTAAGTCAGGATTAACCTTTTGAACCAAAGGAATCTTGTTGTACGTTGTAAAAATTGTATTCCAATGCTTTGTCGCTCCAACTTTTTCCAATGAAACTTTAATAATCGGTCTAAATTTTTCTACCAGTGCATCGCGAGTCGATTTCTCTAAAAATCGTGTTGCTGCATCGTCGTTACCCTTAAGTAATCCCATGGCGTCGGTTACAGTCATGTTTTTAATTGCGGAAACAAATAAATCTTTCGCTTCGCTTGCTGCATCTTCAGCTGCTCTATTTAGTGATTCAATCGCATCGTCTACTTGTTTGTCTTGTCCAAGTTGTCGAAGTTTAGTTTCCACTACTTTCGCCTCATCGGGTAAAGGAATTTTGATTTGAGGATCTTTAAAGTATCCGTCTGGTTTTGATAATTGAGCAACTCCTTTTTCAATTCCATTGTTTAAGGCCTCTTTCAGACCGTTGGCAACTTCACCTTCGGTCAGTGAGCTTCCAGTTCCTGTTTCAGATTTCACAGTTTCATTGACTTTTTGCTTTAATTTGCCGAAATCTTGAGCGAATGCTGAAGATGATATGAAGATTACGCTTGCCGCGATAGAAAATAGTTTTTTCATATTTTTTTTTTGTTTCTCAAGGATACAAAATTCTTGCCATTAATCCTTGCCAATAAAATGTAAATCTGAAAGTTCTATTCAATTAATAAATTACAACCACGAATATCGGATTGGTCAAATCGACCTAAAATTTGGAACAAATTGCCCGTTTTTTTTCCTAAATCTTGCGTTGCTATAAAGGAACAGCTGTATAGATTTGCGAAGTCAATAACATTAATTCCGCCTGTTTTCCCTTCTCCAATATAAGTGAATGGGTCATTCACTTCACGTATTAAAATTTTCATCCAAGGTGGAGTTTCAAATAGTCCATCAGAATTGCTATATCCTTGTGAAAGAAGCTCAGTCATGCCATATTCAGAAGAAATATAAGGTACATTTAAACCGATCTTTAATTTTAGGTGCAATTCATCCTTAGTCATTTCTTTTCTGCGACCTTTCATTCCCCCAGTTTCGATTATAGTTGCTTGAGAAAGGTTAGGCTTTGTTGCGGCTAGGTCCAAAAGAGCATATGAAACACCAAACAACACGACTTTTTTTCCTGTAGAAATGGCATGATTGTATCTAGAAACTAATTCGTTCGTTGAATTGAGTACAAAACCAGATAATTCATTTTCTGTTTGTTCAATTAGATAGTCAACCATATAGACTAAGCTCGATTCTCCCTGTTCTGTATAATTCGGAAGTAATGCCAGGATTACTTGGTCCTTTGGATCTCCAATGTGCATTTTATAGGCCTTTGAAAACGAATCAATATAAAGCTGTGAATCAGCAAGAAAATGCGTGCTACGTTGGCCGCCTGTTCCGCTACTTTTAAAGATGATATCAGTTTCCTTTTCGCTTGAAATAATTTGATGAGACTTGAAAAATTCGATTGGGAGAAAAGGAATTTCTTCAATGCAAGTTGGAGTTTTCCAATTTAGGAATTGCACGTAGTTTCGATAGACTTCACAATGTTGAACTTGATACTGAAATACTTCTAATGCAATTTTATTGAATGATTCAATGCTTGAAATAGACAATATGTTGTCTCGAAGCTCCATATGTTATTAAAATAACATCCCCGCCAATACAGCAGTTGACATACAAGCCAGAGTTCCCCCCAACAATGCAATCATTCCAAATTTTGCCAAAACAGATCGCTTTTCAGGAACGAGAATTCCAATGCCGCCTACTTGAATCCCTATGGATGCAATATTTGCAAAACCACAAAGGACATAAGTTGCCATAATAATTGTTTTATTGGAAAGTTCATCTTGAATTTGTCCCAAATGCGGATAAGCAATAAATTCATTTAGGATTGTTTTTTCACCTAGCATTTGACCGAAGTACATACAATCTTGCCATTCCACCCCCATAATCCAAGAAACAGGAGCAAGAAGATAGCCAGCAATACTTTCGAAGCTCAATTGTGAATACATTCCACCTGATGCGATAAGGTCGTTTAAAGTCGTCCAATCTCCAACTTTTCCCAGTGTGTAATTAACAAAAGCAATTAAGCTCATGAATACGATTAACATCGCACCGACATTTGCAGCCAGCTTTAAACCTTCCGTAGTTCCGTTTGTGATTGCCTCCAAAGCGTTTGCTCCAATCTTTTCTTTTGGAACATCTAAATTTTTGTCGATTTCTTCTGTTTCAGGAACTAACATTTTTGCAAAGACGATTGCTGCAGGAGCTGACATGAAGGAGGCGGTCAATAAATGTTTAGCGTAGAACAACTCTTTCGCCGCGTCGCCTTCACCTAGAATTCCAATTACCGCCGCTAAAACTCCGCCGGCAATTGTCGCCATTCCACCCACCATCAAACACATGATTTCAGATTTAGTCATTCGACCTAAATAAGGTCGCACTAGAAGTGGCGCTTCTGTCTGACCAATAAAAATATTTGCTGCTGCCGAAATACTTTCTGCCCCAGAAATTCCCAAGGTCTTATTCATTACCCATGCCAATTTCTTAACAATGAATTGCAGGATTCCAAAGTAATATAATAGACTTGAAATAGCGGCAAAGAAAATAATAGATGGTAAAATCCACGTCATAAAGTTCATCATCATTGGATGAATTTGTTCTGAACCTAAGCTTCTAAATAAGAAATTTGCTCCGTCGTGCGAGAAGTTAATCAATTTGGTAAAACCCTTGGAAATCCATTCAAAAATTCCTGAGACAAATGGTACTTTTAAAATCAACAAAGCTAAGATAACCTGCAGCGCTGTTCCTTTGGCAACCATAGACCAATTAATATTCTTTCTGTTTTTACTGAAAAGAAATGCGATAAAGAATAGAAAGAGTAATCCAAAAATTCCTTTTGTAATTGATAAAAATGAAACACCTGTTCCAGTGAAACTATCTTTATCGTGGTACGAATAGCGAATGCTCTTTTTTGAAAGTGTTAGTTTGTTTTCAGAAGAATAAATAATTCTGTATTTCTCATTTATTGCAGTGCTATCACTACCAGTGGAAAGAATTAGTGTTTTCTTGTCTACTGACCATCTTCCTTTTTTTAGAGTAGATAGAAGAGTATCAGAATTTTTAAAACTACCGTCTTTTTTAAGTTCAAGTCGGAATGATTTTCTATAATAGGACTCATCGTCAAACGAAGCGCTTGAGTTGTAACTAAATAAAATGAAAAAGAATAAAAGACTAAGCTTGACGCCTTTGAATTTCATCTCTGATTTTAGAAGCCAATTCATAGTCCTCATTTTCGATAGCTTGGTTTAGTTGATTTTCTAATTCTTCAGCAGTTTGCGAAGAAATTATATCTTCCTCAGATGGTTCTTCAATTGATTCAGACAAGAAATCGTTCTCATCTATATCATTTTCGTCTAAGAGTATTCCTGCAGAAGCTAAAATGCTTTCATACGTATAAACAGGGCAATTAAATCGAACACCAATTGCAATCGCATCTGAAGTGCGAGCATCTATTTCTGAAATAGTTCCGTTGTGCTCACAAATCAGTTTAGAATAGAAAATCCCTTCTACTAATTTATAAACAATGACTTCTTTTACTTCTATAGCAAAATTCGTAGCAAAACTTTTAAATAAATCGTGGGTCAGCGGTCGTGTTGGAACCATTTTCTCCAATTCAATTGCAATTGCTTGCGCTTCAAATCCTCCTATAATAATAGGTAAACGACGATTTCCATTCACTTCAGATAAAACTAATGCATAGGCGCCAGACTGAGTTTGGCTGTATGAAAGACCTACGATTTCTAGTTTTATTTTTTCCATTTCCGCTCGCTATGTTTTTAGATAAAATCCGAATAAATAGGGAAGCAATGATTTACTTCCCTATTTTCAATGTTCACGTAAAAATAATATTTCTTCTAAGAATTAATTAATTTGAACTCTTGAATTTTTTAATCGCTTCGGTCAATCTTGGAAGAACTTCAAAAGCATCTCCTAAAATACCGTAATCTGCCGCTTTAAAAAATGGAGCTTCAGCATCTGTATTGATAACAACGATCACTTTCGAACCATTCACTCCAGCTAAGTGCTGAATTGCACCAGAAATTCCTGCTGCAATGTATAAGTTTGGACGAATGGCAACACCAGTCTGTCCAACATGTTCGTGATGTGGTCTCCATCCGATATCAGCAACTGGTCGTGAGCATGCTGTTGCTGCACCCAATACTTTTGCTAAATCTTCAACCATTCCCCAGTTTTCTGGCCCTTTTAAACCGCGACCTGCAGAAACCACCAATTCCGCTTCCGGTAATGGTATTTCTCCCTCAGGAACTTTCGTGTCAAGTAGTTTTACTCTTGCGTCACCAGCATTGCCGTTGAAAGATTCAACAGGACACGCACTTCCATTTTGTTCTGGTTGAATACTGTTTGGAAGAAGCGAAATAATCTTCACAGCTGAAGTTACTTTTACATTTCCGAATGCTTTTCCAGAGAAGACATTTACCTTTACTGTATCTCCTTCAGGAACAGCGATTGCTCCAGAGATAAGTCCCGCTTTTAAACGAACCGATAATCTTGGTGCAACTGCTTTCGCCGTTAAATCATGCGAAAATACAATTGTTGTTGCTCCTACAGCCTGAGCCGCAGTCGCAATTACACGTGTCAATTGTTGAGAATCATCACCAGAAACTGATTTATCAACCAACACCTTAGAAGCTCCGTATTCGCCTAATTTCGCCAAAGTTACATCGTCTGCACTACCAGTAGTGATTACAGTAACTTCGTTTCCTAATTTTTTTCCGTATGTAACAGCTTCTAGCGCATTTTTTGCTAAACCATTACGACTATTTATATATACTAATGTTGACATATCTTAAATTACTTTTGCTTCGTTGTGTAATAATTCAACCAATTCATCCATATTTTCAGGATCTATCATTTTACATGCTGTTTTAGCAGCAGGTAAAGAATAGGTTTCAAATGCTGTTAATACGTCATTGGAAGTTGGAGAAACAACCGTTAAAGGTTTCGTTCGTGCTGCCATAATTCCACGCATGTTTGGGATGCGTTGTTCAGCCATTCCTTTTGCACATGAAATTACCACTGGAGTATTTACTTCAACGATTTGAACTCCACCAACAATTTCTGTTTCAAGTGTAGCTGTAGATCCGTTCATTTCTAATTTTGAAGCCAAGGAGATAAATGGTAAATCCATTGCCTCGGCAATCATTGCTCCAACTTGCGAACCATTGTAGTTGATGGTTTCTTTTCCTGTCAATACCATGTCAAATCCATTCGATTTTGCATATTCAGCAATTTGCATTGAAACAGAAAAAGCATCAGTTGCAGCCATATCAATACGAACCGCATCATCCGCACCAATTGCAAGTGCTTTTCTCATTATTGCATCATCTTCTGCAGTACCAACAGTAATAATGGTTACCGAACCTCCGTTTGCTTCTTTTAATTCTAAAGCACGAACAAGTGCATACCACTCATCGTATGGGTTCACGATATATTGTACTCCATTCTCATCAAACTTCGTATTTCCGTCGCTAAACGCGATTTTAGAAGTTGTATCTGGAGATTTACTAATACAAACTAGTATTTTCATATAGAATATTTTTTTTCTTAAGTGGTTGCGAAATTAACAATTTAAACCTGTTTTTTTATGATTTAAGGCAGATTCTTTATTTTTTAAATGAATATTATTTTGATTTTTTGTTACATTTGGCTCCCCAAAATGGATTTAAATTAATTACAATGAAAACGGTACAATTTAGAGAAGCACTTAGAGAAGGTATGTCCGAAGAAATGCGTCGCGATAAAAGCGTGTTTTTATTAGGTGAAGAAGTTGCTGAATACAACGGAGCGTATAAGGTTTCTCAAGGTATGCTTGATGAATTTGGACCGAAAAGAGTAATTGATACTCCGATTGCTGAACTTGGATTTACTGGTATTGCAGTTGGTGCCTCAATGAATGGTCTTAGACCGATAGTTGAGTTTATGACTTGGAATTTTGCGATACTTGCAGCTGATCAAATAATCAACAGTGCAGCGAAAATGTTACAAATGTCTGGTGGTCAATACCATTGTCCAATTGTTTTTAGAGGTGGAAATGGTCCTGCAGGACAGCTAGGTGCAACACACTCTCAAAGTTTTGAGTCGTTTTACGCGAACTTCCCTGGATTGAAAGTAGTTGTTCCTTCAACACCTTATGATGCAAAGGGATTAATGAAGGCTGCCATCCGTGATAATGATCCAATTGTATTTTTGGAGTCGGAAAAAATGTACGGAGATAAGGGAGAAATTCCAGAAGGTGAATACATTATTCCGATCGGAGTAGCAGATATAAAAAGAAAGGGAACGGATGTGACTTTGGTTTCATTTGGGAAAATTATAAAAGTTGTTCACGAGGCTGCTGAAGCATTAGAAAAGGAAGGTATTTCTTGTGAGATTATTGATTTACGCTCTGTTCGTCCAATCGATTATGGGGCTGTTGTTGAGTCCATCAAAAAAACAAATCGTTGTGTTGTAGTTGAAGAAGCTTGGCCTTTGGCATCTATTTCTTCTGAGATTGCTTACCATTTACAACGTTATGCATTTGATTTTTTGGATGCACCTGTAATGCGTGTTACACAAGCAGATACTCCATTTGCATTTTCGCCAACACTAATTGATGAGGCATTGCCAAATACGGCACGAGTAATTAATGCGGTGAAAACAACTTTATACAGAAATTAGTTTCGCAGAAGGGTAATTGCCCTTATTTTAAAGTCTTTTATTTTGATTTCAACATCGTTGTCATTGTCAATGTATATCTGCATTTTGTCATTTTTGTGACGAATGTTTTTGAGGTTGAATTTGACGGTGTATTCTTTGTACTGATTTTGAACTTTCCCTAAGGAAATCTCATAATTGTCCCAAGCATAGCAATTAAAATCGCTGATAGTTTCCATGCGAAGTTGCGACGATTTTGTGGAATCTGAAGTGTAAACACTGAATGACACTATGAAGCACGTTTCATCATTTGGGATTTTGTCAAAAAGTTTAAACTTGTCGATTGTTAAATCCTCAGTTGGTAACGCAATCATCGGACCTTTAAATGAATAGATTATTTTATTTTGATGATCAATTCCGCATTTTTCATACTCTTTCAACTGATCAATCCAATCTGTTTTTTCTCGATCAATTTCGAGTCGAATTGCATCGCTAACTTCTGTTTTTCCAAATACATGCCAATACTGTTCTTTTGTCATTCTTTCGGGATGAATAATGTACATTATTGATTGATAGCTTTGAAATAAAGAAAGTCCTACACATAAGGACGCGAATGAAAACAATCCAATTCTTTTCTTAAAATTAGTTGTACTTACTATTGCGTATCCAATCACTATCGCTAAAAGGGGATAAATATCCGTCATTACACGAGATCCGAAAGAATTCGCATACCACCAGCACTCCCAAGAACTCATCACAAGTATGTACATGAAAATAAACGTGCTGCTGGACCAAAATAAAATTCGATTTTTTTTATATAATTGGAAGAACCCAAATGGTAAGATTAAAAAAATTGGACTGTATATGAGCCAGCCTTTTTTATAGGAAAAAAGAAAGTCAATAATATTAGGATCAATAATTATAATTTCTTCAGTGTGCATATTGGGAATTAAAAGCTCTCCTCCAATGGAATACCAGTAATAGAACTGCGGGATGTTCCAGACTAATCCAAAAAAAGGAAACCAAAGTAATTTTTTCACTGCCTGAACTTTGGCTGTTTTGTACTTGTTAAGCAAAATAAAAAGGGGAATAATACCCATTAGCGCTTGAGTCGGTCGAATACAAACGGTTAGTCCTAGAAACAATGCTGCCAGGATCAGGCTTTTTTTATTTTCCCTTTGATGAAATTGGAATAAGTGAAAAAGAAAAATTGAATTTAAAGCAAATAAATAGAGGTGCGTTAAGTCGTATTGAATACCAAAAGTGACGAGTGCATTTGTACCAAGATAAACGAAAAGAATTGATAGCCCTGTAGTTTTATCGTTAAAGAATAATTTTAAGAGTTTTCTTAAGTACAATAAGCCAAGAAAGATAAAAAGTAAAGTATTTAATAGGTAGAAAAAATGATAAGGCTTACTAAAACCATCTCTTTCATAGTGTAGTACAGAAGCGGTTATGTCGCCTAATAAGTAAGAAGGTAATTGAACAATGGCTAATCCCAAGTGATAGATGTTCAATTCATTTCCATTTCGAGCAGGATGAAATTGATATACTATTGTGCTATCACAATATCTATTTTGAATTTCCTTAGCCCAATCTGAATTTAAATTTAGTGAACCTCTGCTAAAAAGATATGGATTGTACATGTAATAACCGAAACCATCATAGCTGCAAATGCAACGATTGGAATCATTCACGACTTTTTCAATATTGTTGTAAAAATTAATTGAAAAAATGATTGAAATGAAAAGGATAACTTTAAAAGAGAATTCCTTGATTTTCATTTCGTGAAAGTAAATAATTTAGTTAAGAGTTTTTTGTTGGTCGTTAATGAAATTGTACTTTTAAATTTAATCCATACGTACTAATTGTCACTTTACTCCAAGTTTTAGAAAGTAATTTACCATTTGTTTTGTAAAGTAAGATCATGGCTATATCATGAAATAGTAAATAACCTCCTTGCATCAAAAGTGAATTCCCATATCCTTTTAATCTGTTCTTGATATCAAGGCTTTTATTTGATCCTGCTAATCGAAGTATTCCACCGGTCGCGATATAAGCGACATCCAATCCTGCATTTATAAAATATACTTTCTCCAGTTTATGCTGATATTCATTTAATTCAAGTAAGCTCTTTGGTTGTTGTTTCTTGTGTGCTCCAATAATACCTGGAATTCCTATTCCTAAATTAACAACATTCCAAATTGCATTCATTTGATGGAAATATTTTGCTTCACCATTTGAGTGAAAGGTTGCAATGGAGCCATATCCAATGTTAGCAATTGCCCATGAATTAAGCGAAATCATACTCGTTTTAGCAAAGTTCTGTTGTCTAGTTTGAATATTTAACAAGTCAAATTTGAGGTTGTCCTCAATTTGTGAGAAAGAAGATATTTTTACTAAACAAATAATTGAAAAAAAAATTACTCTCATCATTTTTTTTACGTGAATTTAAGAAAAGCTTTCTGTTTAGAATCTGAAAAAGTTTATTTTTGAGAACATTGCAGAATTGAAAAATCTTCAATTAAAATTAAGCTGGAATTTAAATTATATAAATCCCGATAAACAAAGGGATTTAAGTTAAATACCAATAGATATGCACATTACACAGTTAAAAAAGTGCATTTTTTTTCGTTAGCCCTAGGTTTTTAAGTTTAATCTCGTATCTTTGCACCCCTCAAAAGAGTTTTTGGGGCAATTTTTTTATTAATTAAAGTTAACAGTATTTTTATGCCAACTATACAACAATTAGTTCGCAAAGGGAGAACAGCGGTAGTGAAGAAGAGCAAATCAGCAGCTCTAGATTCATGTCCCCAGCGTAAAGGAGTATGTGTAAGAGTTTACACCACTACACCTAAGAAGCCTAACTCGGCAATGCGTAAAGTAGCGAGAGTTAGACTAACCAACGGTAAGGAAGTCAATGCCTATATCGGAGGTGAAGGTCACAATTTACAAGAGCACTCATTGGTATTGGTACGTGGAGGAAGGGTAAAAGATCTTCCTGGTGTACGTTATCACATTGTACGTGGAGCTGAAGATACAGCTGGAGTTGAGGGAAGAACTCAACGTCGTTCGAAGTATGGAACAAAAAGACCTAAAAAATAAACTTTTAAAAAGATTTAAAAGATGAGAAGAAGAAAAGCAAAAAAGATAGCGATACTTCCAGACCCAAAGTTTAACGATGTTCAAGTAACAAAGTTTGTAAACAACTTAATGTTAGACGGGAAAAAAAGTTTGGCATTTAAAATTTTCTACGATGCAATTTCGATTGTTGATGAAAAGGTAGAAGATGCAACAGGATTAGAGACTTGGAAAAAAGCATTGGAAAATGTTACTCCAGTTGTTGAAGTACGTAGCCGTCGTGTTGGTGGAGCTACATTTCAAATTCCAACTCCGGTAAGAGAAGGAAGAAAGCATTCATTGGCCATGAAATGGTTAATTGGATATTCTCGTAAGCGTAATGAAAAAACAATGGCTCAAAAATTAGCTTTTGAAATTTTATCTGCTTCTAAAGAGGAAGGTGCAGCTTACAAGAAAAAAGAAGATACATTAAGAATGGCTGAGGCAAACAAAGCATTCTCACACTTTAGATTTTAATCATAATGGCAAGAGATCTTAAATTTACAAGAAACATTGGTATTGCTGCGCACATTGATGCTGGTAAAACGACAACAACGGAGCGTATTTTATTCTACGGTGGTGTAAATCATAAAATTGGTGAGGTTCACGAAGGTGGAGCAACAATGGACTGGATGGAGCAAGAGCAAGAGCGTGGTATCACGATTACTTCTGCAGCAACAACGTTGAATTGGAACTACCGTGGTCAAGAATACCACATGAATATTATTGATACTCCTGGACACGTTGACTTTACAGTTGAGGTGAATCGTTCATTACGTGTATTGGATGGATTGGTGTTTTTGTTTTCAGCAGTTGATGGTGTTGAGCCACAATCTGAAACAAACTGGAGATTAGCAAACAACTACAATGTTCCAAGAATTGGTTTCGTTAATAAAATGGACCGTCAAGGAGCAGATTTCTTAAATGTGTGTAAGCAAGTTAAAGAAATGTTAGGAAGTCACGCTTTACCGCTTCAAATTAATATTGGAGCAGAAGATGATTTTAAAGGTGTAGTTGATTTGATTAACTTCAAAGGGATTACTTGGAATGAGGAAGACTTCGGTATGACATTCCAAGAAATTGAGATTCCAGCTGATATCATTGATGAAGCAAGACAATTGAGAGAAGAACTTCTTGAGGCTGTAGCGGAATTCGATGAAACGTTAATGGAAAAATACTTTGAAGATTCGGAGTCATTAACAGAAAGAGAGATTTTAGATGCATTACGTGAAGCAACTATCGCTGGTAAAGTAGTACCAATGATGTGTGGATCTGCGTTTAAAAATAAAGGAGTTCAGGCAATGCTTGACATGGTAATGGAAATTCTTCCATCTCCTATGGATGTTGAGGCGATTGTTGGAACGAATCCAAAAACTGGAAACGAAGAGAAAAGAAAGCCAAGCTTTAGCGAGCCATTTGCTGGTTTAGCATTTAAAATTGCAACAGACCCTTATGTTGGTCGTTTGTGTTTTGTTCGTGCTTATTCTGGTAAATTGGATGCAGGTTCATATGTAATGAATTCTCGTACTGAAAACAAGGAGCGTATTTCGCGTATCTTCCAAATGCACGCAAACAAACAAAATCAAATTCCTGTATTAGGAGCTGGTGATATTGGTGCTGTTGTAGGATTTAAAGATATTAAAACAGGAGATACTCTTTGTGCAGAAGGTCATCCAATCGTATTGGAGTCTATGAACTTCCCTGATCCGGTTATTGGTATTGCAATTGAGCCAAAAACTCAAGCGGATATGGATAAATTAGGAGTTGGTTTGAATAAACTTGCTGAGGAAGATCCTACGTTTAGAGTAAATACTGATGAAGATTCTGGTCAAACAATTATTTCTGGTATGGGTGAGCTTCACTTGGATATCATTATGGATCGTTTGAGAAGAGAATTTAAAGTTGAAGTGAATCAAGGTGCACCTCAAGTGTCTTACCGTGAAAACATCACTTCTCCAGTTGATCATAGAGAAGTATACAAGAAACAATCAGGTGGTCGTGGAAAATTTGCGGATATCGTTGTTAAAATTATGCCTCAAGATGATTTAGAGAAAACTGGTCTTGAATTCGTAAACTCTATTAAAGGTGGTAACATTCCAAGAGAATTTATTCCTTCAGTTGAAAAAGGATTTAAAGATTCAATGAAAAATGGTATTCTTGCTGGTTTCCAAATGGATGCGATGAAAGTTGAATTAACAGATGGTTCTTTCCACGCAGTCGATTCAGATGCTTTGTCTTTTGAATTGTGTGCGAAAATGGCCTTTAGAGAAGCTTTACCAAAAGCAAAGCCAGTTTTATTGGAGCCAATCATGAAAATTGAAGTAGTTACACCAGAAGAAAATATGGGTGATATCGTTGGTGACCTTAACCGTCGTCGTGGTACGATGAGAGGAATGGATGATAGAGCTGGTTCAAAAGTTGTTAAAGCGGATGTTCCATTATCAGAAATGTTCGGATATGTAACACAATTAAGAACGATGTCTTCAGGTCGTGCAACTTCTAGTATGGAATTCTCTCATTATGCAGAGACTCCTAAAAATGTCGCGGATGAAGTAGTAGCGAAAATTAAAGGAACTGTTAAAGCTTAATATTTTAGAGATGAATCAAAAAATTAGAATAAAATTAAAGTCTTACGATCACAATTTAGTTGATAAATCAGCTGAGAAAATTGTTAAGACAGTGAAATCAACAGGAGCAGTAGTTAGTGGACCAATTCCATTACCAACTCACAAAAGAATCTATACAGTTCTTAAATCTCCACACGTAAACAAAAAAGCGCGTGAGCAATTTGAATTGTGTTCTTACAAAAGATTGATGGATATTTACAGCTCTTCTTCTAAGACTGTTGATGCATTAATGCGTTTGGAGTTACCAAGTGGAGTTGATGTTGAGATCAAAGTATAAGTAAATTAGTATAAACAAATAATAGTTAAAGTATGCCAGGAATTATTGGTAGAAAAATCGGAATGACTAGTATCTACAGTGCCGAGGGTAAAGCAATGCCATGCACGGTGATAGAAGCTGGTCCTTGTGTCGTGACTCAGGTTAAGACACAAGACAGAGATGGTTACGAGGCTGTTCAATTGGGTTTTGGAGTTCGCAAAGAAAAGAACACACCAAATTCATTGAAGGGTCACTTTAAAAAAGCTAAAACCGATGTTAAGTCGAAATTAGTCGAGTTTAAAGGATTCAATGACTTAAATCTCGGTGATCAAGTTGACATCTCAATCTTTGAAGAAGGTGAGTTTGTTGATGTAGTAGGAACTTCTAAAGGAAAAGGTTTCCAAGGTGTAGTTAAGCGTCATGGTTTCGGTGGAGTTGGTCAAGCAACACACGGTCAGCATAACAGACTTAGAGCACCAGGATCTATTGGAGCTGCATCTTATCCAGCACGTGTATTCAAAGGAATGCGCATGGCAGGTCAGATGGGTAACGAAAGAGTAAAAATGGAGAATCTACTAATTTTGAAGGTTTTGGCTGACAAAAATTTAGTAATTGTGAAAGGTTCAGTACCAGGTCACAAAGGTTCAATAGTAACAATTGAGAAGTAATGAAAGTAAAAGTAATAAGTGCAAAAGGTACCGCTACTACTAATGAAGTTAGCTTGTCAAAAGATGTTTTTGGTATTGAACCAAACGACCACGCTATCTATTTAGATGTTAAGCAGCATTTGGCGAATCGTCGTCAAGGTACGCACAAAGCAAAAGAAAGAGCTGAAATTCAAGGTTCTACAAAGAAGATTAAGAAGCAAAAAGGTACAGGTGGTGCTCGTGCTGGTAGTATTAAGTCAGGAACACGTGTAGGTGGTGGACGTATTTTTGGACCTCGTCCAAGAAACTATCACTTCAAATTAAACGTGAAGTTGAAGCGTCTTGCACGTAAATCAGCGTTTTCTTACAAAGCGAAAGCAAAGGACATCATGGTGATCGAAGACCTTAAATTTGATGCAATCAAAACAAAGGATTTCGAAGCATTATTAAGTAACTTGAAACTTCAAAATGACAAAGTTCTTATGATTTTAGGAGAACAAAATGACAATGTTTATTTGTCTTCTCGTAACCTTAAGAAAGTAAAAGTTGTTACAGCTGATTCAGTAAATACATTTGATGTATTGAATGCGAAAAAAGTTGTAATGGCTGCAAGTTCAATTGAAGTAATCGAAAAGATTCTAAACTAATTGAAGATGAGAACAATTATCAAAAAACCAATCATCACAGAAAAAGCAACGGGATTAAGTGAAGCGTTTAATCGTTTTACCTTTGCTGTTGACAGAACTGCGAATAAGATTGAGATTAAAAAAGCTGTCGAGAAAATGTACGGAGTTCAGATTACTGATGTTCGCACAATGAATTATGGCGGTGGAAAACCCTCTACGAAATATACAAATAGAGGTGTCGTTGAGCAACCAAGTAAAAAATGGAAAAAAGCCGTTGTTACTGTTGCAGATGGAGAAACGATTGATTTATTTAATAACTTTTAAGCACGTTAACAATGGGTCTTAAGAAATTCAAGCCTACAACTCCAGGGCAAAGACACAAAATCAACAGTGATTATTCAGAAGTGACAGCTTCTTCTCCAGAGAAGAGCTTGGTTGTCGGGAAGAATAAAACTGGTGGTCGAAATAATGACGGTAGAATGACCATGAGGTACATAGGTGGTGGTCATAAACAAAAATACCGTCTTATTGATTTTAAAAGAGAAAAGCATGGAATTCCTGCTACGGTTAAAACGATCGAATATGATCCGAATCGTACAGCTAGAATTGCTTTGTTATTCTATGCAGATGGTGAAAAACGTTACATTCTTGCTCCGGAAGGATTGAAAGTAGGAGATACAGTAATGTCAGGAGCTGAGGCTGCACCTAATGTTGGAAACGCAATGTTCTTATCGGACATTCCATTAGGTACTGTAATTCATAACATTGAATTAAAACCTGGTAAAGGTGGTGCCATTGCTCGTGGAGCAGGTACTTATGCACAATTGAACGCTCGAGATGGTCGTTATGCAATTGTAAAAATGCCTTCTGGAGAAACTAGAATGATTTTAACAACATGTATAGCAACAATTGGGTCTGTGTCAAATTCTGAGCACAACTTAACGGTTTCAGGTAAGGCTGGTCGTACAAGATGGCTGGGTAGACGTCCACGTGTTCGTGGTGTGGTAATGAATCCTGTCGATCACCCAATGGGTGGTGGTGAAGGGAAGAATTCCGGAGGTCACCCAAGATCGCGAAATGGTATTCCTGCTAAAGGCTACAAAACGCGTTCGAAACAGAAGTATTCAGATAAGTTTATCATCGAAAGAAGAAAAAAATAATTAAGATATGAGTCGTTCGTTGAAAAAGCCGCCGTTTATTCATTACAAATTAATGAAACGAGTGGATGATGCACAAGCATCTGGGAGCAAGTCGGTTATCAAAACATGGTCAAGAGCTAGTACAATCTCTCCTGATTTTGTTGGACTAACTTTCGCTGTTCATAATGGAAATAAATTTATTCCTGTTTTCTGTACGGAAAACATGGTAGGTCACAAATTGGGTGAATTTTCTCCAACGCGTAACTTCCGTGGACATGCTGGGAATAAAAAAGATAAGAAAAGATAATAAGCTGAGTTATGGGTGCTAGAAAAAGACTTAGAGCTGAGAAAAGAAAAGAGGAGAACAAATCAATCGCTTTCGCGAAATTGAATAAATCTCCAATTGCTCCAAGAAAGATGAGATTAGTTGCAGATCTTGTAAGGGGAGTAGAAGTAAATAAAGCTCTAAATATATTGCAACACAATTCTAAGGATGCGTCAAAAAGCCTTGAGAAATTACTTCGTTCTGCAATTGCCAATTGGGAACAAAAGAATGAAGGAAAAGCTATCGAGGAAGAAACTTTAATTGTTAAATCAATTGAAGTAAGTGGAGGTGCTATGTTGAAAAGAATTCAACCAGCTCCACAAGGACGTGCACATAGAGTTAGAAAAAGGTCAAATCATGTTACTATCGTTGTAGACGGTAAGAACGCAGAATAATTTTAGATAAATGGGACAAAAAACAAATCCAATAGGAAATAGATTAGGTTTCATCCAGGGATGGGATTCTAATTGGTATGGAGGGAAAAATTACAGAGATAAAATCGTCGAAGATGATAAAATTCGTAAATACCTTCATGCTCGTTTATCTAGAGCAAGTCTTTCAAAAATCATCATCGAGAGAACGTTGAAATTGGTAACCGTTACTATCAATACAGCAAGACCAGGTGTGATTATTGGAAAAGGTGGACAGGAGGTTGATAAGCTAAAAGAGGAGCTTAAAAAATTGACTAAAAAGGACATCCAAATCAACATTTTCGAGGTTAAACGTCCAGAATTGGATGCTCGTTTGGTTGCGGATGGAATCGCACGTCAATTGGAAGCTCGTATCTCATTTAGAAGAGCAATCAAAATGTCAATTGCGAGTACTATGCGTATGGGAGCGGAAGGAATCAAAGTTAAGATTTCTGGACGTTTAAATGGTGCAGAGATGGCTCGTTCAGAGATGTACAAGGATGGACGTACTCCGTTACATACGTTCAGAGCTGACATCGATTATGCTTTATCTGAAGCTCAAACAACTTATGGTAAACTTGGAATTAAAGTTTGGATATGTAAGGGTGAGGTTTATGGTAAACGTGATCTTTCTCCAAATGTTGGGATGGCTTCAAGTCAGCAAAAACAAGGCGGTGGTAATAGAAAACCAGCCGGAGGAGGAAAAAGAAGAAAAAAATAAACGATTGTTTTATACAATTGATAGAACATTAAATTAATTAAAGATGTTACAACCAAAGAGAACCAAATTTAGAAAAGCTCATAAAGGGAGAAACAGAGGATTAGCTCATAGAGGTAGCACTGTCTCTTTTGGATCTTTCGGATTAAAGACTTTGGAGCCGGGATGGATCACTTCACGTCAAATTGAAGCTTCTCGTATCGCCGTTACTAGATACATGAAGCGTGAAGGAAAAGTATGGATTCGTATTTTCCCGGACAAACCAGTTACACAAAAACCAGCGGAAGTACGTATGGGTAAAGGTAAAGGGGCTCCAAGTCACTGGGTTGCTGTTATTAGACCAGGGCGTATTTTGTTTGAAGCAGACGGTGTACCGTATGAGACTGCAAAAGAAGCTATGCGTTTGGCTGCGCAAAAGTTGCCAGTGAAGTGTAAATTTGTTACACGTAATGACTATGTAATACCAGCTAAATAGAAAGTAATATGAAGCAGGAAGAAATCACAAAAATGTCGTTGAAGGATGTACAGGATAACCTTTCAAATTTATCAGAAAAAATGATGAAGATGAAATTGGCGCATTCAGTTGCTCCTATGGAAAATCCAATTCAAATTCGCGACACAAGAAAAACAATCGCAAGATTGAAAACTGAGTTAACAAAACGCGAAGCGCAAGCTAAGTAGTTTGTATATTCAAAACTAGTTTGAAATGGAAAAGCGAAATTTAAGAAAAGAACGTATAGGGATCGTTACTAGTAACAAGATGGATAAATCTATCGTTGTTTCAGTTGAAAGAAAAGTAAAACACCCTAAGTATGGTAAGTTTGTTAAGAACACTACTAAGTTCGTAGCACATGATGAAAAAAATGACTGTAACGAAGGTGATACAGTTAAAATCATGGAGACACGACCAATATCGAAGTCTAAAAACTGGCGATTAGTAGAAGTTATTGAACGAGCTAAATAATTTTTAGTAATGATACAAAGTGAATCAAGACTTAAAGTAGCAGATAACTCCGGAGCAAAGGAGGTTTTAGTTATCCGTGTATTAGGAGGTACTAAACGTCGTTATGCTTCTGTCGGAGACAAAATTGTCGTTACTGTTAAGAGCGCAATGCCGAATGGAGCTGTCAAAAAAGGATCAGTTGCCACTGCGGTAATAGTAAGAACAAAGAAAGAAGTACGTCGTCCTGATGGATCTTACATTCGCTTCGATGATAACGCTTGCGTTATATTGAATGCAGGAGGTGAGATGAGAGGAACTCGTATCTTTGGACCAGTTGCCCGCGAGCTACGTGATGCAAACTACATGAAAGTAGTATCATTAGCTCCTGAGGTGCTTTAAATGAATTTAAGTTATGCAACAGAAATTACATGTTAAAGTTGGTGACACTGTCAAAATTTTGACAGGAGAATCAAACGGTCAGGAAGGTAAGATCCTTTCGATCGACAGAAAAAAAATGCGTGCTGTAGTTGAAGGTGTTAATTTGGCAAAACGTCATACTAAACCTAGCGCAGCAGAACCTCAAGGTGGAATTGTTGAAAAAGAAGCAGCAATTCATATTTCAAACCTTATGGTTGTTCATAAAGGTACAGCATCTCGTGTTGGACGTAAATTGAACAAGGATGGAAAATTAGTACGTTACTCAAAAAAGTCAGGGGAGGAAATTAAATAATGAGTTATACACCAAGACTTCAGGAAAAGTACAGCACTGAAATTATTTCAGGGCTTACTGAAAAGTTCGGATACAAGTCAGTTATGCAGGTACCGAAACTTCAAAAAATAGTTTTAAGCCAAGGTGTCGGTGACGCGGTAGGTGATAAAAAACTTATTGATAATGCTGTAGAGGAAATGTCACGTATTGCGGGACAAAAAGCTGTAGCTACAATCTCTAAAAAGGATATTTCTAATTTCAAATTGAGAAAAGGAATGCCAATCGGAACAAAAGTTACGTTAAGAGGTGCTAAGATGTATGATTTCTTAGATCGTTTAATATCTGTAGCTTTACCACGAACTAGAGATTTTAAAGGTATTAATTCAAAAGGATTTGATGGAAGAGGTAACTTCAATATGGGAGTTAAAGAACACATCATTTTCCCAGAAATTGATATTGATAAAGTAAGTCGTATGATGGGAATGGACATTACATTTGTAACAACTGCAGAAAGTGACGAAGAAGGGATGGCTCTTCTAGATGCTTTTGGTTTTCCATTTACAAAAAAATAAGTAGAGATGGCAAAAGAGTCAATGAAAGCGCGTGAGCGTAAAAGAGAAAAATTAGCAGCTCGTTACGCTGAAAAGCGTGCAGGTTTAACTAAGATTTTAAAGTCTAGCGATAATTCTGAAGAAATGCAGCAAGCAAAATGGGATGCAATGATTGCAATCCAAAAATTGCCAGCAAACTCAGCGAAAATCCGTGTTCACAACAGATGTGGATTAACGGGTCGTCCAAGAGGTTATATGCGTCAATTCGGTATTTCACGTGTTACATTCCGTGAAATGGCATTAGATGGTAAAATCCCAGGTGTTAAAAAAGCAAGCTGGTAATAAGAGTTTTTAAGATAAAAAGATATAAAGATGAGGACAAATTAGTCTTTCATCTTTTGTCTTTATATCTTTGCGCTCCAAAAAAGTATAAACTGGTTGAAGGTTCAATGAATAATTGAAAACCACTTCCGTAAATTAAATAGTATGAATACAGATCCAATAGCGGATTATTTAACTCGAATTCGTAACGCTAGCGCTGCGAAATTGAAAATGGTTGAGATTCCAAGTTCAAATGTAAAACGTGCGATTACGCAAATTTTATTTGATCAAGGTTACATCACTGATTTCAAATTTGAGGATGATAACAAACAAGGTACCATCAAGATTGCATTGAAGTACAATCCTTCTACAAAGACTCCAGCAATTACTAAATTGCAAAGAGCTTCAAGACCAGGTTTAAGAAAATACAACGGAGCATCTGAAATGCCACGTGTATTGAATGGGCTTGGAGTAGCGATTGTTTCAACATCTAAAGGTGTTATCACAGGAAAACAAGCAACAAAAGAAAATGTGGGCGGAGAAGTTCTTTGCACCGTATATTAATTTTTAAGAAAAAGTAAAAATGTCAAGGATAGGTAAATCCCCAGTAACAATCCCGAGTGGAGTAGATGTGAAAGTTGACGGTAATGTTATTACTGTTAAGGGGTCTAAAGGTGAATTGAAACAAGAAATGGATTCTTGTATTTCAATGAGCATTGAAGACGGAACTGTAACTTTCACCCGCGAATCAGATGCACCAGATCACAGAGCAAAACATGGTTTATACCGTGCGTTATTGCAAAATATGATCGTTGGAGTTTCGGAAGGGTTCAAGAAGGAATTAGAAGTAATTGGAGTAGGATACAGAGCGAATGCTAACGGTCAAATGTTAGAGCTTTCTCTTGGATATTCTCACCCTTTTGTTTTTGAGATCCCTTCAGAAATTAAGGTATCAGCAGTATCTGAAAAAGGTAAGGCTCCAGTGGTAACATTGGAATCTCACGATAAACAACTAGTAGGACAAGTAGCTGCCAAGATTCGTTCCCTTCGTAAACCAGAACCTTATAAAGGAAAAGGTGTTAGATTCCTAGGAGAAGAAATCAGAAGAAAAGCTGGTAAAACAGCGTCTAAGTAGTAATTGATACATTAATTGAAGTTATGGCATTTAGTAAAGTAAATAGAAGAGCGAAAATCAAACGAAGAATCAGAAAAAAAATCACTGGTACTTCGGCGATGCCGCGTTTATCTGTTTTTAGAAGTAATAAACAGATGTGTGCTCAAATTATTGACGATTCAACAGGAACAACTTTGGTTTCTGCAACATCGTATAAGAGTAAAGCAAAAGGAACAAAAGTAGAGCAAGCCGCACTTGTTGGAAAAGAAGTAGCGGAAAAAGCAAAAAAAGCTGGAATAGAAGCTGTTGTGTTTGATCGTAACGGTTATTTGTACCACGGAAGAGTTAAATCATTAGCTGACTCAGCAAGAGAAGGCGGACTAAAATTATAAGGATGGCAGCACAAGTTTTAAACAGAGTAAAATCGGTTGATACCGAACTGAAGGATAAATTAGTTGCAGTAAACCGTGTAACAAAAGTTACAAAAGGTGGACGTACTTTTAGTTTTTCAGCAATCGTTGTTGTAGGTGATGAAAACGGAATCGTTGGACATGGTCTAGGAAAAGCGAAAGAGGTAACTGAAGCAATTTCAAAAGGAATTGATGACGCGAAAAAGAACTTAATTAGAGTTCCTTTATTGCACGGAACAGTTCCTCATATTCAAAAAGGTAAATTTAGTGGAGCTAGAGTTTTATTGAGACCAGCATCTGAAGGTACAGGAGTTATCGCCGGTGGTGCGATGCGTGCTGTATTGGAAAGTGTTGGGATTCACAATGTATTGGCTAAATCTCAAGGTTCTTCAAATCCTCACAATGTTGTTAAAGCAACTATGGATGCATTATCTCAAATGAGAGATGCTGTTACTATTGCAAAACAAAGAGGAATTGAACTTGATAAAGTGTTTAACGGTTAAAAATAGCAAAGATGGCGACAATTAAAATTAAACAAGTTAGAAGTGCTATTAATCGTACAGCAAGACAAAAAGCTACGATTCAAGCATTGGGGTTTAGAAAGTTGAATCAAGTAATAGAAAAAGAGGCAACACCTCAGATTCTAGGAATGGTCAATAAAGTTCAACACCTAGTAAAAGTGGTTGAATAAACTTTAAAACATTAAGAGATGAATTTACATAATTTGACTCCTGCAACAGGAGCAACGAAAAATAAAAAGAGAATAGCTCGTGGTCAGGGTTCTGGACATGGAGGGACTTCTACTCGAGGACATAAAGGAGCAAAATCAAGATCTGGATATTCTAAGAAAGTTGGTTTTGAAGGTGGACAAATGCCACTTCAAAGACGTGTGCCTAAATTTGGTTTCAAAAATATTAACCGAGTAGAGTACAAAGGAATTAATTTAGATATTATTCAAGCATTAATTGAAAGAAAAGGAGTAAAAGAAATTACACCAGAAGTACTTCAAGATAATGGTTTATGTTCTAGAAACGAGTTAGTTAAAATATTAGGAAGAGGAGAGTTAAAAACAAAGATTAATGTTACAGCTCACAAATTCTCATCAACTGCTAAAGCTGTCTCTTATACACATCTGACGCTGCCGACGATCTACTCTGTGTA